>NZ_JALBYS010000032.1:0-64685 GCF_022678525.1 Serratia sp. PGPR-27
TGTTTTTCACGAAGTGCGCCTGCCAGGCCACCTCGGTGATGAAGCGCACTTTCAGGCGCGAGTCGGCGTTGGCGCCGCAGAAGGTATCCACCACGAACAGGCGCTTGCCGGACAGTTGTTCGGTGACCAGGTGTTTCAGATCGGCCCACACTTCCGGGCTGAGGGGTTTGTTGTCGTTCTTGCCTTTGCCCTGATCGGCCCACCACACGGTATCGCGGGTGATGTCGTCGCGGACGATGTATTTGTCTTTCGGCGAGCGGCCGGTGAAGATGCCGGTATCGACGGAGACGGCACCCAGCTTGGTGACTACCCCACGCTCAAAACCTTCCAGAGATGGGTCTGTTTCTTCCTTAAACAGCAGTTCATAGCTCGGGTTGTGAACGATTTCGCTGACGTCGTGAATGCCGTAAGCGGCCAGATCCTGAGGGGTTATACCTTTAACGCGCATGTTACTACTCCTTGGTCACAGAATTTCTGGCGGCAATTGTAGGGATCTAACGGTGCGTAACCGCGATGGGTATCAAATATTTAACGTTTTAGGCGGTATTTCGTTACGATCTGAGAGATAGCACACGGAAAAAAGCAAACGTGCAAACGGCGGGCGTTGGCGGGCGCCGGGCGCGCCCGCCGAAAGGGTGTAACTTAGTGCAACTGGTCGCTTTCGCCGGTGTTACCCGCATACAGCGCGGCAACATCAACCGGGTCAAAGACATAGTGGCTGCCACAGTAGTCGCAGTGCATGTCGATATTGCCGTCCTGCTCCAGCATGTCCGCCACTTCGTCGGTCGGCAGGGTCAGCAGCGCGTCGGCGCAACGCTGGCGAGAACAGGTGCAGCGGAACTGCACGTCCTGCGGTTCGTACAAGGTGACCTCTTCCTGATGGTACAGGCGGTACAACACTTCGTTGGCCGGCAGGCCGAACAGCTCTTCGCTTTTGACCGTGTTGGTCAGTTGCACCAGATGATCGAAATCATCGAGGTTGCCGTCCTGCGCCGGCAGCACCTGCAGCAGCATGCCGGCCGCCGCGGCGTTGCCTTCCGCTTCGCCGGTGCGGATGAACAGGCGGGTTGGCAGCTGTTCGGACTGGCGGAAGTAGGCTTCCAGGCATTCGGCCAGGGTTTCACCTTCCAGGCCGACAACGCCCTGATAGCGCTCGCCTTCCGTCGGGGAAATGGTGATGACCATGACGCCGTTGCCGATCATCTGATGCAAGGTGCTGTCGTCGGCGATAGGCGCCTGGGTGCGCGCAACGCCGCGCATCTCCTGGCGATTGTTGCCGTTGATCACCGCCAGCTTCAGCGGGCCGTCGCCTTGCAGCTGAACGGTGATGTCGCCGTCGAACTTCAGGGTGGCGGTCAGCAGACTGGTGGCGACCAGCAGTTCACCCAGCAGCTTTTGCACCGGCGCCGGGTAGTCGTGGTTATTCAGGATCTGCTGATAGGTTTCGCTGACGGTAACCAGCTCGCCGCGCACCGCGTAGTTTTCAAACAGGTAACGGTGCAATTGGTCATGGTTGGACATAATCTTCTCTCATTGCGGTGAGGGGTTATTCCGGCTCACCAAATTTAAATTTCATCAGGTCGCGCCGCTCCTTTTTGTCCGGACGACGGTCCGGATGCGGCATGGTCAACGCGTTCATCTTGCGCGCCAGCGCCATTTTTTCGCGGTTGGCGATGCTGGCTTCGGTTTCCTGATACATTTGCTGCGCCTCGCTGGCGCCGCGGCGTTGGCTGGTCAGCGCCAGCACGATCACCGTACGTTCTTCGTTGCCCTGCCGCAGCTTGAGCTCGGCGTTAAGTTCGACAATCTTGCTCGGCTTGCCACGCTGGCCGTTGTAATGCACCTTGCCGCCGTCGATCATTTCGCGCGCCAGCGCGCGGGTCTTGTAGAAGCGTGCGGCCCACAGCCACTTATCCAGCCGGACCGCGTCGTCGCGCGTCGCTTTTTCCTTCATGCTTCCCCCTTGGCCAGCGCCGGTATCAGCAGGCGATAGTCGCGCATCGACGGATGGCGCTGGAAGCTTTTCTCCGCCGTGCTGGAGTCCGGGTTTTGCACGCCCAGGCAGTAACGAATGCCGAAAGTGCGCGCCGCGTCGAGGATCGGCTCGCCGTCGTCGACGAACAGCGTGCGCTGCGGGTTGAACCCGGTGTGCTGTTGCACCGCCTGCCACAGACGCTGATCTTCTTTCGGATAACCAAATGTGTGGGTGGAAAACAATAAATCAAGGTGCCGATCCAGACCGGTATGCTCGATTTTCACCGCCAGGCTGTGCGGATGGGCGTTGGTCAGCAAAATGGTTTGCAGGCCGGCACCGCGCAGCGCCCGTAAAAATGGCTCGGTGTCCTCGCGCAGCCGGGCGCGGCTGCCCACTTCGCTGGTCATGCGGTAGATATCCAGATCCAACCGCTCGCTCCAGTAATCGAAGCAATACCAATTCATGGTGTGCTGCACCGCCTGATATTCCCGCTCAATAATATTGCGGGCTTCGTCAAACGGAATGGCGCGCCTTTCGCTCAGCGCTTGCGGCACCAGGCTGAGCCAAAAGTGACTGTCGAATTCCAGATCCAGCAAGGTGCCGTCCATATCCAGCAGCACGGTATCGATCTGCGGCCAATCAAACTCGGGAACCATAAAAACTCCACGGGCGAACCGACGGGCGGTCCGCAGATGAGAATAATAGCGTTAGCGTAGCATAAGCAGATGACAGGGCGGAGGCCCCGGCGTCAGGTTCAGGGCATCGGCCGCATCGACATCGGATTGAGCTGCGGGTTGAAGCAGCTGTCGTAGTAACGCTGGATATCGGCGACGCGGTGTTGATTGATGCGCCGACGCTGCACCAGCCGCCAGGCGTTATAGCCCAGGCTGACGACCACCGCCAGCAACAGCAGGCTGGTGCCGAGGTAGCGCCACAGGGTGATCATGTCCGGTTCGCTGTGCAGCGCCACGTGGCGGGTGCCGTTGGCATCGACGCTGAGGCTGGTGATCACCCCCTGGGCCTGGAACGGGGTATGCAACAGCAGAGTGGAAAGGCGCTGCAGCTCATTCCACTGGTCGAGGGCGTTGTATTCGCTTTGCGGCACCGAGGATTGCGGGTGGCTGACCAGTTGGCGGCCTTCGTCGCTGCGGATCAGGAAACCGCCCGGTGGCGGGCTGTTGAGCGCCGCGGCGGCCAGGCGCGTTTCATTGAAGATGAACGATGACGTGGCCACTTTGGTCAGGCTTTCCAGCGACTCGGCGCTCACCGGGCGCAGCAGGACGTTGACGCCTTGCAGCGCGCCGGACCTGGCGCGTTTCATCAGGCCGCTCCAGTTTTTGGCGTTGCCCAGGTTGACCAAGGCGTTTTTTAACCGCACGCAGTCGTTTTCTGCCTGACATAAATCCTGCGTTTTCAAAACGATATCAGAGAAGTCATCCAACAGGATCATGCCGGATTTCTCGATGGCGCTGGCCAGCTGCGGGTTGACCTTCTGATCGGCGCCGCTCGGATGCAGCTGGCTGTTGACCGTGGCCAGCAGGGCCGTCGCTTTGTCTATGACTTCCGATTCCGGCTGCGGCAGCGGGGCGGCGTTGTTCCAATAGATGCCGGAGCAGTCGAACGGCGCAAAATTGACGGTGCCGCCACCGTTGGCCGGCGGCGGCACATAGCACATGCCGCTGCCGCGCACTTTCAGCGTGTCGCCGATGCGCAGCGGCGTGGCTTCCAGGGCCTGCACGCTGGTCACTTCCACTTTTTGCGCACCCTGCAGCCAGGCCATGCTGAGGGTCAGCGGCAGGTTGAGCGGGATATAGATCAACAGCAACAGCAGTACCAGCGCCGAGCTGGCGACCAGCACCGCGTTGCGGCCCCACTGCTGCAGCGGGAAATTCTTCACTTCGTCATGCAGCGAGAGGAAGCGCCCCTGGCGCACTACCTGCCGATTGAGGTAGACGTCCACATCGGTGGTCTTGCCCAGATCCTGAGTCAGGTACGGCTGCCAATGCGGCGGGTAGATAAGATCGATGATGCCGAGCGAAATGTTGCTGATCTGCCCCTGATCGGACTCGCCGAACAGGCCCCAGCGCTTCGGCGTGCCGCGCAGGCAGTGGATCTCTTTCAGCTCACGCGATGCCGGACGGCGGAACAGGTTCCAGCATCCCCAGGCGATCATCAGCACCGCCACAAAAATCATCCAGGGGATAACCAGCACCGGGCTTATCAGGCTGAAGAACAGCAGCAGCAGTGCGGCGGAGATGATGACGGCTTCGCGGATGCCGTTCGGCCGGTTCAGCGCATGCTCTTCCGGCGTTTCCTTGCGAATATTGACCAGCTCGACATGCTCGCTCTCTTCCTTGCGGATGGACGCGTTTTTGGTCGGCGTGGCGGCCACCACCGGCGGCTGCGGCCGGTCGTGAATGTGATCTTTCAGCGAGTGCCCGTTGAGCGAAATCACCAGCGGCAGCGTCTGGGTTCTGATCACTTCCACATGGTTGTCGGCGGTGATATAGGGTTCCCAAAACGGCGGCAGATGCACCTCTTCCGCGTCGAGGTAATAGCGCCATTTATTGGGATCGTCGCTGGCCAGCCCGTAGCGGGTGATGGCGTGCGTGACCGGATATACGTTATCGCTTTGCGGGGTGAGCGCCAGCTTGGCCGCGGGCAGCGTAGCGCCGCCGCCGGGCAACAGTTTGTTGCTCAGTTTGTTTTGCTGACTGAGATAGAACTCGACCGCGGCGCGCTCTTCGTCGGTCAGCTTGCGGTGGGCAGGCTTGATAAACGGCAATGCGTGCGCCAGCGCCGACGGGTTGCGGGCCTTGAACCACAGGTACAGGCCGGCGGCAATCAGGCAGACAAGCACTAAGGCCAATATCAACACTATTGTGCTCATGCAATCCCCATCTCACACCCGTGAATTTCGCCAACCTGATGAAAAGCTGAATATTATACGGAGTAAACCGCCAGGAGGCACCCAGAACTAATGAGGGAACAAACAGATTCTCGCTCTGGATCTCATTCCTTCATGACGCAAGGCCATTTTATCACTGATTCTTGCCTGCGTGATACTAGCAACCGGCCTCTGTCGTCGATATCGGTATTATCCTATTTTCTTGCGCGCTGTTTGCTGAATCAGTACGGAAAATCGCCGGCCGCTGGCTACGCTTGTTAAAAGAAAGTAAATTACTGTTCATGCGCGTTGCGGCGGAGCTTGCCCTTAACGCACAATGTGATCAGGATCGAATTTGGTCAGCGTTTGAGCGCCAATGAGCCGTGCGTTACGCCAATCATTTTTTCGGTTGCCCCGTCCGCGCCTGGGTAACCTCTTTGAGGCAATCATGGATAAACACCTGCAAAAACCTAAAATTCTGAAAGTGGAAACGGTCGCGCGTTCGCGTTTATTTAACGTCGAGTCGGTCGATTTGGAATTCAGCAACGGTGTTCGGCGGGTGTATGAGCGCATGCGGCCTTCGGATCGCGAAGCGGTGATGATCGTGCCGGTGATTGGCGATGACCTGCTGCTGATCCGCGAATATGCGGTCGGCACCGAATCCTATGAGCTGGGGTTCCCGAAAGGGCTGATCGATCCCGGTGAAGGGGTGCTGGAGGCGGCCAACCGCGAGCTGATGGAAGAGGTGGGGTACGGCGCGAAACGCTTTGATTTTCTCAGTAAGCTGACGATGGCGCCGTCCTACTTTTCCAGCAAAATGAATATCGTGCTGGCGCACGATCTCTATCCGCAGAGCCTGGAAGGGGATGAACCGGAGCCCTTGCCGCAGGTGCGCTGGCCGATCGCCAACATGATGGCGCTGCTGGCGGAACCGGATTTCCGCGAGGCGCGCAACGTCAGCGCGCTGTTCCTTTCCGAGGCATTTTTGCGCGCGTCGCGCTGATACGCTTCACGCCGAATAAAAAAAGGGCCAGATTTCTCTGGCCCTTTTCGATCAAAACAGCTCGTGGCTTTCGCCGCCCGGATCGGTCAACGTGGTGCCGGTATCGCGCGATGGGTAATCCGTCGGCTGCGTTCCTTCGATGAAGTACTCGGAACGGCTGCCGCCGCCACCGCCAGAGAGCTTGCCGCTGCTCTTGTCGATGGTGACGCTGATGATGCCCGGCGGCGGCGTGACTTTCTGCTCTGGGATGCCTTCCAGCGCGGTTTTCATAAAGTCGTCCCACGCCGGCTGGGCGCTCTTGGCACCGCCTTCACCGCCGGAAATCTGATCCGGGATGGCGCCGGATACCGTCGAACGGCCCAGGTCGCGGCGGTGATCGTCAAAACCGATCCACACCGAGGTCACGGTATCCGGGCCATAGCCGGAGAACCAGGCGTCCTTGGAACTGTTGGTGGTACCGGTTTTGCCGCCGATATCATGACGTTTCAGATCGCGGCCGGCGCGCCAGGCGGTACCCATCCAACCCGGTTCGCCGAAGATATTGCTGTTCAGCGCGTCGTGGATCAGGAAGGCCAGCTGTGTGCTGATGACGTGCGGCGCATACTGTTGGTCGCCGTCCTGCTGTACCTGAGCCGGGGTGACTTGCTCCAGCTGAGGCATCGGCACCGTGCTGTTGTTGCCTTCCTGCGAGGTGGCGACGTTTTCGATGTTGTCGTCGGACAGCACCGCCGAACGGTGGGTATCGCCGTAGATCACCGGCAGGTTACAGCTGCCGCACACCACTTTCGGTTTGGCTTCGAACACCGTATTGCCGTTATCGTCTTCAATTTTGGTGATGAAGTACGGATCGACCAGGTAACCGCCGTTCGCCAGCACCGCGTAGCCGCGCACCAGCTGCATCGGGGTGAAGGAGGCGGACCCCAGCGCCAGCGATTCGGTATGCACGATATTCTGCGCCGGGAAGCCGAAGCGCTGCAGATATTCCGCCGCGTAGTCGACGCCCATCGCGCGCATCGCACGCACCATCACCACGTTCTTCGATTGCCCCAATCCCTGTCGCAGGCGAATCGGGCCGTCGTAGGTCGGCGGCGAGTTCTTCGGCCGCCAGTCGGTGCCGGCGCCGGCATCCCAACGGGTAATCGGCAAGTCATTCAGAATGGTGGCCAGCGTCAGGCCTTTATCCATCGCGGCGGTGTACAGGAACGGTTTGATGTTCGAGCCCACCTGACGCAGGGCCTGCGTGACGCGGTTGAACTTGCTCTGATTAAAGTCGAAGCCGCCAACCAGCGCTTTCACCGCGCCGTCGTTCGGGTTGATAGAGACCAGCGCCGAGTTGACGTCCGGCACCTGCGACAACCACCAGGCTTCGTTCACTTTACGCACCCACACTTGCTGGCCGGCCTGCACTACGTCGGTGACGCGTTTCGGCGTTGGGCCTTGCTGAGTGTCCGAACGGTATGGGCGTGCCCAGCGCATGGTCGCCATCGGCAGGGCAATACTGCTGCCGTCGGCCAGCATCGCCATCGCTTCCTGCGGGTTGGCGGCGGTGATCACCGCCGGCGCCAGCGGGCCGTAGTTCGGCAGGTTTTTCAGCGAATCGACAATCTGTTTGCGATCCCAGGCCGCTTCGCCGACTTTCCACAACACGTTGGATGGGCCGCGGTAACCGTGGCGCATGTCATAGGCCAGCACGTTGTTGCGTACCGACTCCTGCGCCGCCAGCTGCAGCCGTTTGGTGACGGTGGTGTAAACCTTGTAACCATCGGTATAGGCGTTTTCACCGTAACGCTTGATCATCTCCTGACGCACCATCTCGGAGAGATACGGCGCGGAGAAGCTGATTTCCGGCGCATGGTAATTGGCGACCAGGTCTTCGGAGCGCGCCTGATCGTACTGCGCCTGCGTGATGTAGTGTTCGTCCAGCATGCGCGACAGCACCACGTTGCGACGGGCAACGGCGCGATCGTGCGAATAGAGCGGGTTGAAGGTGGATGGCGCTTTCGGCAGGCCGGCGATGGTCGCCATTTCGCTCAGGGTCAGCTGGCTGACGTCTTTGCCGAAATAGACCTGCGCGGCGGCGCCCACGCCGTAGGCGCGGTAACCCAGATAGATCTTGTTCAGATACAGCTCAAGGATTTCATCCTTGGTGAGCATCTGCTCGATGCGCACCGCCAGGAAGGCTTCCTTGATTTTACGCATCAGGGTGCGTTCCGGGCTTAAGAAGAAGTTACGCGCCAGCTGTTGGGTAATGGTACTGGCCCCCTGCGAAGCGTGGCCGGAGACCAACGCGATGGAGGCGGCGCGGAAGATGCCGACCGGATCGACGCCATGGTGATCATAGAAGCGGCTGTCTTCGGTGGCGATGAATGCGTGCACCATCACCGGCGGAATTTGATCCAGTTTCAGCGGAATGCGGCGTTTCTCGCCGTATTGGGCGATCAGTTCGCCATCGGCGCTGTAGACCTGCATCGGTATCTGCAGCCGCACATCTTTCAGCGTTGCGACGTCGGGCAGCTGCGGCTCGACATATTTGTACAAGCCGAAAATCGAGGCTGCTCCCAGCACGATGCAACATACTGCAAGGATTAGTAAATACTTTACGAACTTCACCTGAGATTTCCCATTTCTAAGTCATTTGGGCAGTTTATAAACAACCGCGCGGTAGTATAAAGGCAAGCCTGCGACATGGATATGTTCTTTTATCATCTGATGTTATGGAGGCTTGCGAAACATGTTCCCTCAAGCATGGCAGGTGGGGCTGGATATACAAATCGACTGCGTGCGGGCGGTGGCGGCTCAACGCCGCCGCAACGGCTGGCAGTTGCGCCACTGGTGGCAGCAGGCGCTGCCGCAGGCGGTTTTACGCGATGGCTGTCTGGAACCTTCCGAATTTCTTATCCGGGCGCTGCGGCAATGGCGCGTCCAACTGCCGCGACATATTTCCTTACGCATTGCCCTGCCGGCGCAGCGCGTGTTGCAGCAACGCATGGCGCAGCCGGACGCGCGGCTGCGCGAGCCGGAACGCAGCGACTATATCGGCGGCCACGGTGTGAAGCAGTTTCCGCTCGACGGCCAGACGCTGGCGCTCGACTATCGCACCGCGCCGGCGGATGAGGCGGCGCTGTTGCTGACCGCCGCGCGGCGGCAGGAGCTGCAGCAGTGGCTGCATTGTCTGCGTCAGGCTGGCCTGCATCCGCAAGCGGTCGATATCACCCCCTGCGCGCTGCGGATGATGGCGACGGCGGCAGGCGTGCCGCCCGCCGCGGGGCTAATGCACCGTCTCGAACGAGAATGGCTGTGGGTGGCGCCGGCTGACGGCGCGTTCGCCTTTGGTCTGGCGCCGGGCGACGATGACGCGCAGGCGCTGCGGGCGCTGCAAGCCCAGATGCCGGCGGGCGACGATCGGCCCATCTATGCCGGCAGCGTGCTGGCAGGTGCCTTGCCCGCCGGTTGCCTTGCCTGGTCGCCGCTCAGCGCCTTCACGCAGCTGCGTCCGCCGTTGCCTGCGCATCCTTCGGCGTTCGCGTTGGCCGGTGGCCTGGCGCTGCGCGAGGAGGATCGCTGATGTATCAGGTCAACTTTCTGCCCTGGCGACAACGCCGCGAGCGGCGACGCGGCTATTTTTGGTTGGGCGTGCTGCTGTTGCAGCTAACGGCACTGCTGCTGGCGCTGTTCCTGGTCGCCGGCCAGTTGCGTCACCAACAGGCGCAGCGGCAGGCGCGGCTGGCGATGCTGGGTGAAGAGCTGGCGGCACTGACGTTGCTCGCCCGTCAGCAACAGCAAGAGCGGGCGCAGCGGGCGCTGCACCGCGCCCGCGCCGAACGGCAGGCGAGCAACGCCCAACATAACCGGCGTTATTTTCAGCTGCTGCAGCAATTGTCCTCCAGCATTCCTCCACCGCTGTGGCTCACGGCGATGGAGAGTGATGCGGTGAACGGCCTGCGGCTGCGTGGATTGAGCCGCTCTCCTGCGGCCATCACGCAGTTCGAACGGCGGCTGGCGGGGATGCCTGCGTTGCCGCGGTTGCGTTTGGCTGAGGTGGCGCAACGCGACGACGGCCTGTACACCTTTCATCTGGCGGCGCAGTGGGGGCGAGATGGATAACCATTTGTCATCCGGGCTGCGTCTCTGGCTGAGCTTGCCGGGCTGGCTATTACTGCTGTCGCAAGGGTTGGGTATCGGCACGTTGGCGCTGTTGGGCGGCGGCTGGATGCTGCAAGACGAATGGCGTCAGCGGGAAAGCGCGGCGGAGCGGCAACAGCGTCTGTTGCAACAGATCGCCATGGTGCAACGCCAACTGGACGAGGTGCCGGAAACCGCTATCCCGGCGGCGCCGCTACCTCCGTCCACCACCGGCGATCTGGCGAGCGTGCTGCAACGGGCGGGAGGCGCGTTGTTGCGCTGGCAGCGGCAGGAAAAACCGCCGCGGCAAACGCTGAGCTTGCGCATTGACTACGCCGGTTTGCTGGCGCTGCTGGAGACGCTGCCCACCGATGTACGCCTTGAGCAGCTGAGCGTGGAGACGCCGTCCCTTGGCATGACGGCGCGGTTGGTTTTGCAGGATGCCACCGAGGATCAGCCCAATGAGTAAAAGACCCTGCCGTTGGTGGTGGTTGCTATGGCCATGGGCATTGTGCGCTGAGCCGCGCGACCCGTTTGCGCCGCTGCCGATGCCTGCTTGTGCCCAAACGGAGGCGTCGCCGGCGGGCTGGCGACTGAAAGGCGTCATCGGGCAACCGACGCTGCGCTATGGCTGGGTGGTGACGCAGGTGCAGGCGCGTAGCCTGACGTTAAAGGCGCTGATGGCCGAACCAGATTGCCCGGCGAGCCAGGGCGACGTCTCGCTCATGATGGACAACAAGGATGGCAAACCATGAAAGGATGTGTTGGATTGGGCTTGGCGCTGTGGTGTCTGGCGCTCGGCAGCGCGCAGGCGCAGGATAAGCAGCGGGTTTCCCTGGAATTTCAGGATGCGCCGGTCACGGTCATCCTGCAGGCGTTGGCGGATTATCGGCAGATGAACCTGATCGCCGCGCCCGGCGTGAGCGGCAACCTGACGCTGCGGCTGGAGAATGTGCCCTGGCCGCAGGCGCTGGCGTTGACCCTGCGCATGGGCAAACTGGCGATGACGCGGGAAGGCAACGTGATACTGATCTCGCCGGAGCCGGACGCACAGGAAAAAAGGCAGCAGCGAGAGGCGTTGGCGCAGCGGCAACCGCTGCACAGCCTGACCTTGACGTTACAGAACGGCGATGCGGCGGAAATTGCCGAAAGCCTCAACGCCCAACGTGGCGCGTTGCTGAGCGAGCGTGGCAGCGTGTTGGCGGATAAACGCACCAATACGCTGCTGCTGCGCGACACCGCGCCAATCCTGACGCAGTTGAAAAAGCGGGTAACGGAAATGGACGCGCCGCTGGCGCAGGTGCAACTGGCGGCGCATATCGTGACCATCAACCGCGAAAGCCTGCGTGAGCTTGGCGTGCGTTGGGGGTTGGCGCCCGACGACAGGCCGGCGCGGCCGTTGCGGCCGGGCAATGTCGGTGTCAACCTGCCGCTGGAGCGCAGCGCGGTGAACGCCGGTTTCCATCTGGCGCGCATCAGCGGGCGTTTGCTGAGCCTGGAGCTGACGGCGCTGGAGCAGGAGAATCAGGTGGAGATCATCGCCAGTCCACGCCTGCTGACGGCGCACCTGCAAACCGCCAGTATCAAGCAGGGAACCGAGATCCCTTACGAAGTGTCAAGCGGCGCCAGCGGTGCGACTGCCATCGAGTTCAAAGAGGCGGTGCTGGGCATGGAGGTGACACCGAAAGTGTTGCCGGACGGGCGCATCACGCTGACGCTGCACATCAGCCAAAATATGCCGGGGCGCGCCATCAGCCGCGGGGCGGGTGAGGCACTGACCATCGATAAACAGGAGATTAAGACGCAGATCACGGTGAAAAACGGTGAAACCCTGGTGCTCGGCGGTATTTTTCAACGGCATAGCGGCAAGACGGCGGACAAGGTGCCGGGGTTGGGGGATGTGCCGTTATTGGGAGGCTTGTTCCGACAAAGCGGCGCACAACAGAAAAAACGCGAGCTGGTGATCTTCATTACGCCGACCCTGATTAAGGGATAAGCGGCGGCCTGTCGGCCGGGCGGCAAATCTCCTAAAGTTGATGAGCAGATACACTTTTTTATCTCCTTGGGGGGATCTGCGTTTGACGCTGCGGCCGATTTAGCTTACAAGGGTTACCGAATTGAGCACCGAGGTTTTTTGTTAGCGTCAAGACGCCGTTAAAAACATATGGTTTCCCTCCCGCGGCGTGGATTGCGATTTATTCGGTTGCCAAACTACCAAGAGTGTTGAGATAATTTTTCGTCTGATCTCGCACTATCGCTCATGAGGTTTCAGTTTAGGTCCCGCCGCTGATTTGATTGGCGGGGCGGGTTAACATTAACGAATTGTCTTAGTAATACCGAAAAACATGGCAGAGAAACGCAATATCTTTCTGGTTGGGCCTATGGGTGCCGGCAAAAGCACTATTGGCCGTCAGTTAGCTCAGCAACTCAATATGGAGTTCTTCGACTCCGATCAAGAAATTGAGCGACGTACCGGAGCTGACGTGGGCTGGGTATTCGACGTGGAAGGGGAAGAAGGTTTCCGCGATCGTGAAGAAAAAGTCATTAATGAACTGACGGAAAAACAAGGGATTGTGTTGGCGACCGGCGGCGGTTCGGTGAAGTCGCGCGAAACGCGCAACCGTCTGTCCGCGCGCGGTGTGGTGGTCTATCTGGAAACCACGATCGAGAAGCAGCTTGCTCGTACCCAGCGTGATAAAAAACGCCCGCTGCTGCAGGTCGATTCTCCGCCGCGTGAAGTGCTGGAAGCCTTGGCGAAAGAGCGCAATCCGTTGTATGAAGAGATTGCCGATGTCACCATCCGCACCGACGATCAGAGCGCTAAAGTGGTTGCCAACCAGATCATCAACATGCTGGAAAGCAACTGATTGCCGCTTTCCGCGTTCGCCGTCGGCCAATGCGGAAAACTGATTTGTGTTCCCCGCCGCAGCGGGGATCAACCACCGCCGCACCATACAGAGAACTGAGCGCGACATGGAGAGAATTACTGTAACGCTTGGGGAGCGCAGCTACCCGATTACCATCGCCGCCGGATTGTTTAACGATCCGGCTTCTTTTATGCCGTTGAAGGCGGGTGAGCAAGCGATGTTGGTCACCAACCAGACCCTGGCGCCGCTTTATCTGGAGCGTGTCCGGCAGGTGTTGGAGCAGGGCGGCGTCGTGGTGGATCAGGTGATCCTTCCCGATGGTGAGCAGTACAAATCTCTGGCGGTGTTGGAGCAGGTGTTTTCGGCGCTGCTGGAAAAACCGCACGGGCGTGATACCACGCTGATCGCCCTCGGCGGCGGCGTTGTCGGCGATCTGACCGGCTTTGCCGCCGCGTGCTACCAACGCGGCGTGCGCTTTATTCAGGTTCCCACCACGTTGTTGTCGCAGGTGGACTCTTCCGTGGGCGGCAAGACCGCCGTCAACCACCCGCTCGGCAAAAACATGATTGGCGCTTTCTATCAACCCGCTTCGGTGGTGGTTGATCTGGATTGCCTGAAAACCTTGCCGACGCGTGAACTCTCTTCCGGCCTGGCAGAAGTCATCAAATACGGGATCATCCTCGATCGCGAGTTCTTCGTCTGGTTGGAAAACAACATCGATGCGCTGATGGCGCTGGATATGCAGGCGTTGGCCTACTGTATCCGCCGCTGCTGTGAGCTCAAGGCCGAGGTGGTGGCTGCCGACGAACGCGAAAGCGGCCTGCGCGCCTTGCTGAATCTGGGCCATACTTACGGCCACGCCATCGAAGCCGAAATGGGCTACGGCGTATGGCTGCACGGTGAAGCGGTGGCTGCCGGCATGGTGATGGCGGCGGAAACCGCGCACCGTCTCGGCCAGTTCTCCGTTGAAGATATCGAACGCATCAAAACGCTGCTGCTGCGCGCCGGCTTGCCGGTCTGCGGGCCGCAGGAAATGACGCCGGGATCCTATCTGCCGCACATGCTGCGCGACAAGAAAGTGCTGGCGGGTGAACTGCGCCTGGTGCTGCCGACCGCGATCGGTGCGGCGGAAGTGCGCGGCGGCGTAGGGCATGAGCTGGTGTTGGCGTCGATCGCCGCCTGCCTGCCTGAGCAGACGCGTAATTAAATCGGACTAAGTAACAGTGGCTTAGCCGCCATTTGCATCTATATTAATACAGTGAGCAGAGCACGACGGGTGTCGCTTTGCCATCATCGGGTTAATCTGCCCGTGCCACGGTAGGTCTACGGTGGTGGGCTTTTGCCTCTAGTTGGAGGGTTTCAGATGGACGAGTTTAAACCGGAAGACGATCTCAGACCTGATAGCAGCGATCGTCGCCCTACGCGCTCGCGCAAGCCGGCCGCTGCGCCGCGCTTCGCCGTTTCGCGCCAACATTTGATGATTGGCATCGGCATTTTGGTGCTGCTGCTGCTGATTATCGGCATCGGTTCCGCCCTGAAGGCGCCGACCAAACATGAAGCGGCTCAGGAGAACGGCGCGCAAAACGGCGGAGCCCGCGATATCAACCTGTCCGGTTCTTCGTCGCTGACTACCGCCAACAACGGCGTGCCGGGCGGTACCACGGATACCCACGATAACAACGGCGTGAGCGCGACTCAGCCGCAGCAACCGCAGAACGTCAGCGTTCCGCCGATCTCCGGCACGCCGACCGAAGCGCAAACGCAGCCTCAGCAGGGCGGTGCGCAGCAGCGCGTCGATTTGCCGGGCAACATGGCGGATGCGTTGTCGCAGCAGCAGGGGCAGGTGGATGCGGCGACCCAAGGCATGACCGGCGCAGCGTCGACGTTGCCGACCGCACCGGCGACGGTGATGAGCGGCGCCGCAGCGCGCGAAGCGACGCGTCCTGTGCAGGGAACCGCGCCGCAACAGCATAAAACGCCGGCGAAAACTGCCGCCGCCAAACCGGCCGCAACGCAGCATAAATCACCGACCACGGTGTATACGCCGCCGGCCAAGCCGTCTTCCACCGCGAAAGCGGGAGCGGTCGCCAGCAGCGGCAGCTCTGTGCAGTCTGCGCCGGGCAGCCACTATACCTTGCAGCTGAGCAGCGCTTCGCGTTCCGATACGCTGAACGCCTACGCCAAACAGCAGAAGCTGCAGAATTACCTGGTGTACGCCACCAAGCGTGACGGCAAGCCGTGGTACGTGCTGGTGAGCGGCAACTATGCTTCTTCCGCAGAAGCGAAGCGCGCCATTGCTTCGTTGCCGGCGGATGTGCAGGCGAAAAAACCATGGGTCCGACCTGTACACCAAGTGCAGCAAGATCTTAAAAAATAAATCATTTAAATTTGTGCGCTGATGTGCTGTCTGAAACAGAGTACAATCCGCCGCTCTGAATTGTATAAGTAGCTAATTGACGGCATGAAGAAAAACCGCGCTTTTTTAAAATGGGCTGGTGGAAAATACCCGCTGGTAGATGAGATTCGTCGCCATCTGCCGGCGGGAGACTGCTTAATCGAGCCCTTCGTGGGTGCGGGATCCGTCTTTCTGAATACGGATTACGACGCCTACATTCTCGCCGACATCAATAGCGATCTTATCAACCTGTATAACATCGTTAAGCTGCGCACGGATGACTTCGTGCGCGATGCCCGCACGCTTTTCGCCGATGAATTCAATAACTCGGATCAGTTTTACCTGCTGCGAGAAGAGTTCAATACTAGCACCGAGCCTTACCGCCGGGCGCTGCTGTTCCTGTACCTGAACCGTCACTGCTATAACGGCCTGTGCCGCTATAACCTGCGCGGCGAGTTTAACGTGCCGTTTGGCCGGTACAAGAAACCGTACTTCCCGGAAGAAGAGCTGTACTGGTTTGCCGAAAAATCGCGCAATGCCACTTTTGTCTGCGAGCATTACCGCGATACCATGGCGAAGGCCGTGGCCGGTGCCGTGGTGTATTGCGATCCGCCTTACGCGCCGCTGTCGGCGACGGCGAATTTCACCGCTTACCACACCAACAGCTTCAGCATCGCCGATCAGCAGAGTTTGGCGCATCTGGCGCACCAGCTCTCGGTAGAGAGCCAGGTACCGGTATTGATCTCCAATCACGATACCGAGCTGACGCGCGACTGGTACCAGCATGCTGCGCTGTATGTGGTGAAAGCGCGCCGCACGATCAGCCGCAATATTCTCGGCCGCAGCAAAGTGAATGAGCTTTTGGCGCTGTATCGCTAAGCCGGGGGCACCCCGGCGCATAACAACTCGACCCTACGTTTGGAGAAGCGGATGAAAAAGTTTTTGATTGCCCCGTCCATTCTGTCGGCAGATTTTGCCCGGTTAGGTGAAGATACCGCTAACGTGCTGGCCGCAGGCGGCGACGTGGTGCACTTCGACGTCATGGACAACCACTACGTGCCCAATCTGACCATCGGTCCGATGGTGTGCGAAGCGCTGCGCAACTACGGCATTACCGCGCCGATTGACGTGCATCTGATGGTCAAGCCGGTAGATCGCATCGTGCCAGATTTCGCCAAGGCCGGCGCGTCTTATATCTCTTTCCACCCCGAAGCTTCCGAACATGTCGATCGCACCATTCAGCTGATCAAAGAGCACGGTTGTAAGGCCGGCCTGGTGTTCAACCCGGCGACGCCGCTAAGCTACCTCGATTACGTGATGGATAAAATTGACGTGATCCTGCTGATGTCGGTCAACCCGGGCTTCGGCGGCCAGTCGTTTATCCACGGCACTCTGGACAAGCTGCGCCAGGTACGCAAACTGATCGACGACAGCGGTCGCGATATCCGCCTGGAAGTCGACGGCGGGGTGAAAGTGGATAACATCGCCGAAATCGCCGCCGCAGGCGCCGATATGTTCGTCGCCGGTTCCGCCATCTTTGGCCAGCCGGACTACCGCAAGGTGATTGACGAAATGCGCAGCGAGCTGGCGAAGGTTACCCATGGCTGATTTCGGCGCGATCCGCGCATTGGCCTTCGATCTGGACGGCACGCTGGTCGACAGCGCGCCGGGTCTGGCGGCCGCCATCGATATGGCGCTGGAAGAGACGGGCCTGCCGCAAGCGGGTGAGGAGCGGGTCGGCACCTGGATCGGCAACGGCGCCGACGTGCTGGTGCAGCGCGCGCTGCGTTGGGCGGAGGCGGAAGGCTCGCCGGAGCAGTGCAGCCGGCTGCGTGAACGCTTCGACCATTTCTACGCGCAGACCGTCGACAGCGGCAGCCGTCTGTTCCCACAGGTGCAAGAGACGCTGGCCCGCCTGGCCGCGCACGGTTACCCGATGGCGCTGGTGACCAACAAGCCGACGCCGTTCGTGGCGCCGCTGCTGGCATCGTTGGGCATTGGCGACTATTTCTCGCTGGTGATCGGCGGCGACGACGTGACGGAAAAGAAACCGCACCCGGCGCCGTTGTACCTGGTGCTCGGCAAGCTTGGCCTGCGCGCGCATGAACTGCTGTTCGTCGGCGACTCACGCAACGATATTCAAGCCGCGCAGGGCGCCGGTTGCCCGAGCGTCGGCTTTACCTACGGTTATAACTACGGCGAATCGATCGCCCTGAGCCACCCCGATCGGGTGTTGGAGCGCTTCGCCGATTTGTTGCCCGCTCTTGGGCTGTCATCTTTAGAGAATCAGGAAATTTAAACATGAGTAAGCCCATCGTATTTAGCGGCGCGCAGCCGTCCGGCGAACTGACCATCGGCAACTACATGGGTGCGCTGCGTCAGTGGGTGCAGATGCAGGACGACTACGACTGCATCTATTGCATCGTCGATCTGCATGCCATCACCGTGCGCCAGGACGCCGAGAAGCTGCGCAAGGCCACGCTGGATACGCTGGCGCTGTACCTGGCCTGCGGTATCGATCCGGAAAAAAGCACCATCTTCGTGCAGTCGCACGTGCCTGAGCACACGCAGCTGAGCTGGGTGCTGAACTGTTACACCTATTTCGGCGAACTGAGCCGCATGACGCAGTTCAAGGACAAATCCGCGCGCTACGCGGAGAACATCAACGCCGGGCTGTTCAGCTATCCGGTGCTGATGGCGGCAGACATCCTGCTGTATCAAACCAACCAGGTGCCGGTGGGCGAAGATCAGAAACAGCACCTGGAGCTGAGCCGCGACGTGGGCCAGCGTTTCAACGCGCTGTACGGCGAAGTGTTCAAAGTGCCGGAGCCGTTTATTCCTAAATCCGGCGCGCGCGTGATGTCGCTGCAGGAGCCGACCAAGAAGATGTCCAAGTCGGACGACAACCGCAACAACGTGATTGGCCTGCTGGAAGATCCGAAAGCGGTGACCAAGAAGATCAAACGCGCAATGACCGACTCGGAAGAGCCGCCTGTCGTGCGTTACGACGTGGTCAACAAGGCGGGCGTCTCCAACCTGTTGGATATCCTCGCCGGCGTGACCGGCAAGAGCATCGCGCAGTTGGAAGCCGAGTTTGAAGGCCAGATGTACGGCCACCTGAAAGGCGCGGTGGCGGAAGCCGTCTCCGGCATGCTGGCTGAGCTGCAGGAGCGCTACCACCGTTTCCGCAACGACGAAGCCTATCTGCAGCAGGTGATGCGCGACGGCGCCGCCAAGGCCCGCGCACGCGCGCAGGAAACGCTGGCGAAGGTCTATCAGGCCGTCGGTTTCGTACCGCCGCAGGCGTAACGCCGGCGCAAATAAAAAAGCGGCCTAAGGCCGCTTTTTTTACGTCGGTATTATGCCATTTGCGCCAGGCTGGCGGGCGATTCCTCGCTGGCGAACCAATTGAGCTTGCTGCGCAGGCTGACCACGCTGCCGACGATGATCAGGCTGGGGCTGGCGGCCTGCAGGGACAAGGCGCCCAGTTGGTGGAGCTCGCCTTCGATCACCCGCTGGCGGCAAGAGGTGCCGTTTTCCACCAGCGCCACCGGCGTGGCGGCCGGCAGTCCGTTCGCGATCAGCCGGCGCTGGATTTCCGCCGCTTGCGACAGCCCCATATAGAACACCAGCGTCTGTTGCCCGGCGGCCAGCGTCGCCCAGTCCAATCCACCGTCGGCCTTGGCGTGGCCGGTCACCAGGCGGACGCTCTGCGCATGGTCGCGGTGGGTGAGCGGGATGCCGCTGTAGGCGGAACAGCCGGAGGCGGCGGTAATGCCCGGCACCACCGAGAACGGCACGTTGGCGTCCGCCAGCGTCTCCAGCTCTTCGCCGCCGCGGCCGAAGATAAAGGGATCGCCACCCTTCAGTCGTACCACGCGTTTGCCTTGCAGCGCTTGCTGCAGCAGAATTTGGTTGATCTGTTCCTGCGGCACGCAGTGGTGCCCGGCGCGTTTGCCGACGAAGATGCGCTCGGCGTCGCGGCGCACCAGCGCCATGATCTCTTCGGAGACCAGCCGGTCGTAAACCACCACGTCGGCCTGCTGGATCTGTTGCAGCCCTTTCAGCGTCAGCAAACCGGCATCGCCCGGCCCGGCGCCGACCAGCACCACTTCACCGCGATCTGCCGGCTGTTCGCTGAACAGTTGCTCGAGCTGGCGTTCGGCCAGCGCGGCGTCGCCGTTGGCCAGCGATTGCGCCAGCCGATCGTGAGCGAACAACCGTTCCCAGAAGCGACGGCGTGCGCCGAGGCCGCTGAAGCGTTGTTTTACCCGCTGCCGCAGCGAGCCGCCCAGCTGGGCCAGCTTGCCGAGGTGCTGCGGCAACATCGCTTCCAGCTTCTCGCGCAGCAGCCGCGCCAACACCGGCGCTTTGCCGCCGGAGGACACCGCCACCATGATTGGCGAACGATCGATAATCGACGGCATGATAAAGCTGGCGCGTTTCGGGTCGTCGACCACGTTGCAGAATACCCGCTGCTGGTTGGCGCATTGGTACACCCGCGCGTTGACCTCCAGCCGGTCAGTGGCGGCGATCACCAGCCATTTTTCCGCCAACAGGCTCGGGCTGAATTCGCCCTCGGCCAGCGTCACCAGGCCTTCTTCCGCCCATTGGCGGAACTGCGGGGTGAAGTCCAGGGCGTTGACGGTCAGCGCCGCGCCGGCGTCCAGCAGCAGGCGCGCTTTGCGTTCGGCGATTTCGCCGCCGCCGACCAGCAGGCAGGCTTTGTGTTGCAGTTGGCAGAAAATCGGCAGGTAATCCATCGGCACTCCTCGGGGTCATCAGGGTGGGGGCGAAAGGCGCCCCCGAAAACTCAGGCGGTCTGACGTGCGGCGGCTTTCGCCGCCTGCGGGCGTTCGGCGCGCGGCGTGGCGTACCAATACCCCAGGCCCATCAGCACCGAGCCGGAAAGGATATTGCCCAGCGTCACCCACAGCAGGTTGTGGCCGATGCCGGCGAGGGTGTAGGCCTCGCTGTGGTTGCCGAACCAGGAGAGGGCGAACAGCGTCATGTTGGCGACGGAGTGTTCGTAACCCGAGGCGATAAAGGCCAGCAGGCACCACCAAATGGCGATGAACCTGGCGGCGCCTTCAACGCGGATCGCCATCCAAATCGCCAGACAAACCAGCCAGTTGCACAGCACGCCCTTGAAGAACAGCACCTCGGCCGGCGCGATGGTTTTCGCCAACGCGGCGCTGTGTACCAGGCTGGTATCCACCGGCAGCAGGCTGCCGCCGCCGTAGTAATACATCAGCGCCACCAGCACCGAGCCGAGCAGGTTGCCGAGCCAGGTTTGCGGCAGCACCGCCCACATCTGGCTTTGGCGGATGGTGCCGGCCTTGACGCCGAGCGTCAGGAACATCGTATGGCCGGTGAACAGCTCGGAACCGGCGATGATCACCAGCGTCAGCGCGATGCCGAAGGTGGCGCCCATCACCAGCGGCCGTATGCTTGGGTCGACCAGGTTGCCGAGGGTGAAGATCAGGATGATGCCGAGGCCGACGTAGGCGCCCGCCATCGCCGAACTGATCCAAAAGCCGAGCGGGCTCTCCTTCGCCAGGCGGACGATGCGCGCCGCGTTGGCGGCGCATTTGTTGATCGTATCGGTAAACATGTTGCCTCCCGAAAGGTTATGCCGCGACTTGCACGATGCCGTCGACCACCCGGCTGGTGAAGCTGGTGACGGAACGACTGTCATCTTCCAGACAGTGGCCGTCGTACAGGCGGAAATGCTGTTTCTTCAGCGGGCTGGCGACCCACAATTCGCCCTGATGTTCGGCGATGAGGCCGCGCGACAGCACGCTGGCCTGGGCGAACGGGTCGATATTGCTGATGGCGAACACCTGTTCGTCGGCATAGGGGCGGAACACCGCCACCTGCCGATCGCCGATCAGGGCGCACACGCCGGTGCCGGGCAGAATGTCGGTGACGGGACAAACGGTAATCCACTGGCTCATGCGTGACTCTCCTCGGTATCGATCAGGGTGACGGGAATGCGCTCGTCCGGGCGCGCCGGGCGGTGCTGGTCGCGTTCGGCCACCACCTGCACGTTCGGATCGCGCAGCGGGCTGTTGATGAAGTGGGCGAAGCGCAGCTGCGTTTCCGGGTGCTCGACGGTCTCTTTCCATTCGCAGACCACCGCGTCGCGCAGGCGGGCGATCTCGGCTTCCAACTGCGCGTTGATGCCGAGCTTGTCGTCGACGATCACCTTGCGCAGGTAATCGATGCCGCCTTCCAGGCTCTCCAGCCACACCGAGGTGCGCTGCAGCTTATCGGCGGTGCGGATATAGAACATCATGAAGCGGTCGAGGTAGCGCACCAGGGTCTCGTGATCGAGATCGGCGGCCAGCAGATCGGCGTGGCGCGGTTTCATGCCGCCGTTGCCGCAGACATACAGGTTCCAGCCGTTCTCGGTGGCGATGATGCCGACGTCCTTGCCCTGCGCTTCGGCGCATTCACGGGTGCAGCCCGAGACGCCGAACTTCATTTTGTGCGGGGTGCGGATGCCTTTGTAACGGTGTTCCAGCGTGACGCCGAAGCCGACGCTGTCGCCGACGCCGTAGCGGCACCAGGTGCTGCCGACGCAGGTTTTCGCCATGCGCAGCGCCTTGGCGTATGCGTGGCCGGTTTCAAAGCCGGCGGCGAGCAGCTTGCGCCAGATGGCCGGCAGGTCGTCTTTCTGTGCGCCGAACATGCCGATGCGCTGCGAACCGGTCATTTTGGTGTAGAGGTTGTACTCCTTGGCGATTTGGCCGATGGCCAGCAGGCCGTCCGGGGTGATTTCGCCGCCGGCGGAGCGCGGGATCACCGAATAGGTGCCGTCTTTCTGGATATTGCCGAGGAAGTTGTCGTTGGTATCCTGCAGCGGCGTATGCTGCGGCTTGAGGATGTACTCGTTCCAGCAAGAAGCCAGCAACGAGCCGACGGTTGGCTTACAGACTTCGCAGCCGTAGCCTTTGCCGTATTTGGTCAGCAGCGCCTCGAACGACTTGATGCCTTCGACGCGGATCAGGTGGAACAGCTCCTGGCGCGAATAGGCGAAGTGTTCGCACAGGTGATGGTTGACCTCGATGCCTTGCTTGCTCAGCTCGGCGTTCAGCACCTGGGTGAGCAGCGGGATGCAGCCGCCGCAGCCGGTGCCGGCCTTGGTTTCGGCCTTCAGCGCCGCCACGGTGTGGCAGCCTTTGTTGACCGCCTGAATGATGTCGCCTTTGCTGACGTCGAAGCAGGAGCAGATCTGCGCGCTTTCCGGCAGCGAATCCACGCCGATGGCCGGTTTGCTGCCCGCATGGGCCGGCAGGATCAGGCCGTCCGGATTTTCCGGCAGCGCGATGCCGTTCAACGCCAACTGCAGCAGGTTGCCATAATCGCTGGTGTCGCCCACCAGCACCGCGCCGAGCAGGGTTTTGTTGTCGGCGCTGACGATGAGGCGTTTGTAGACTTCTTTGCTTTCATCCAGATAGACGTAGCTGCGGGCGCCCTCGGTGCGGCCGTGGGCATCGCCGATGCCGCCGACGTCTACGCCCAGCAGCTTCAGCTTGGCGCTCATGTCGGCGCCCTGGAAGCCGTTTTCGCGGTTCAGCAGGTGATCGGCGGCCACCTGCGCCATTTTGTAACCCGGCGCCACCAGGCCGAAGGTGCGATCGCGCCAGGCGGCGCACTCCCCGATGGCGTACACGTCCGGATCAGACGTCTGGCAGCTGTCGTTGATGGCGATGCCACCGCGGCGGCCAATCTCCAGCCCGCACTGGCGCGCCAGCTTGTCCTGGGCGCGGATGCCGGTGGAGAACACGATGAAATCCACTTCCAGCAGGCTGCCGTCGGCGAAATGCAGGGTTTTGCGCGCCGTGCCGCCGCCGTTGACGATCTCCTGGGTGTTTTTGCCGGTGTGTACCTTGACGCCCATGCGCTCGATCTTGCGGCGCAGCTGGTCACCGCCCATCGGGTCGAGCTGTTCGGCCATCAGCACCGGAGCGAACTCGATCACGTGCGTTTCCACCCCCAGGCTTTTCAGCGCGCCGGCGGCTTCCAGCCCCAGCAGCCCGCCGCCGACTACCGCGCCGCGCTCGCTGCGGCGCGCGCAGGATTCGATGGCGTTCAGGTCTTCGATGGTGCGGTAAACGAAGCAGTCCTGGCTATCCGAGCCTTTAATCGGCGGGATCCACGGGTAAGAGCCGGTGGCCATGATCAGCTTGTCGTAATAGACGGTGCGGCCGGTGTTGGAGTGGATGACCTTCTCGTCGCGATTGATGGTGATAGCGCGCTCGCCGATCAGCACCTTCACGCCGTGTTTTTCGTAAAAGCCTTCGCGCACCAGCGACAGCTCTTCGGCGGTGTGGTGCGAGAAGTAGGAGGAAAGGTGCACGCGATCGTAAGCGATGCGCGGTTCTTCGCAAAATACGGTGATGTCGAATTGGTCTTTGTCTGCTTTATCCAACAGATCTTCGATGAACCGGTGGCCGACCATGCCATTGCCGACGACGGCAAGTTTGACTCTGCTCATTATTGCCTCAAAATTCGGGTTTCCTAGGCTTACCTTATCCCTCCCGATGAGCAATTTATTGATGCAAATCAATCACACTCCCATATACCTCTAACGTGGTATATGGATGATTTTTCACGTTTTTTGATAAGTTGCGGATTTTATTCACCTTTAGCTGAAGCGAGTCAGTTTGCATGCAAATTACCCCGCAGGGAGTAAACGCAGGGGGTAGGCATGAAACGGTGACTTTGTCAGCGCGATCCGCTGCCAGTATGATGAAGAAAACCAGCGCAACGGCAGAGGTGAAGGGTGGCGAAACGTCCATTGAAGTTTATCGATAACCTGCGTTTAAGCGGGCATGAAGGGTTGTGGCAACTGGCGATCGAGCAGGGGCGCATCGCGCATCTGGTGCCGCAACCGGAAGGGCTGGAGTGGCGCAGCGACGTGTTGGATGCGCAGGGCGGGCTGGCGCTGCCGGCGTTCGTCGAACCGCATATCCACCTGGATACCACGCAAACCGCCGGTCAGCCGGCCTGGAACCAGTCCGGCACGCTGTTCGAGGGCATTGAGCGCTGGGCCGAACGCAAGGCGCTGTTGACTCATGAAGACGTCAAGCAGCGCGCCTGGCAAACGCTCAAGTGGCAGATCGCCAACGGCGTGCAGTATGTGCGCACCCACGTCGACGTTTCCGATCCTACGCTGACCGCGCTGCGCGCCATGCTGGAGGTGAAACAGGAGGTGGCGCCTTGGGTGACGCTGCAGATCGTCGCCTTCCCGCAGGAGGGGATCCTCTCTTATCCCAACGGCGAAGCGCTGCTTGAAGAGGCGCTGCGGCTGGGGGCCGACGTGGTGGGCGCCATTCCGCACTTCGAATTCACCCGCGAATACGGCGTGGAGTCGCTGCATAAGGCGTTCGCGCTGGCGCAAAAATACGATCGGCTGGTGGACGTGCACTGCGACGAGATAGACGACGAGCAATCGCGCTTCGTCGAAACCGTGGCGGCGCTGGCGCTGAAGCTGGAGATGGGGGCGAAAGTCACCGCCAGCCACACCACGGCGATGCACTCTTACAACGGCGCTTACGCCTCGCGGCTGTTCCGCCTGCTGAAAATGTCCGGCATCAACTTTGTCGCCAATCCGCTGGTGAACATTCACCTGCAGGGGCGTTTCGACAGCTATCCGAAACGGCGCGGCGTGACGCGGGTGAAGGAGATGCTGGAGGCGGAGATCAACGTCTGCTTTGGCCACGACGACGTGTTCGATCCCTGGTATCCGCTCGGCACCGCCAACATGCTGCAGGTGCTGCATATGGGGCTGCACGTGTGCCAGCTGATGGGCTATGGCCAGATCGACGATGGGCTGAAGCTGATCACCCACCACAGTGCGCGCACCCTTAATCTCAGCGACTATGGCCTGGCGGCCGGCAACAGCGCCAACCTGGTGATCCTGCCGGCGGAAAGCGGTTTCGACGCGGTGCGCCGCCAGACGCCGGTGCGTTATTCGATTCGCCAGGGGGCGGTGATCGCCGAAACGCGGCCGGCGGAAACCACGCTGCATTTGCAGCAGGATGAGACGGTGGATTTTCGGCGCTAAGGCGCAAAAAAAGGGCGCCTTACGGGCGCCCTTGATGTATTTGATGCGAAGAAATCAGTGCGTCACGTGACCGTGGCTGCGGTGCTTGGTCACGAAGCCCAGCAGCAGACACATCACGAACACCGCCAGGTACAGGCCGTTGGCGGTAGTCAGCGCCGCGTGCGCGCCGCCTTTCGCCACGATCGGGCCGGTGACCACGAAGGTCAGCATGGTGCCGATGGTGCCGCAGGTCAGGATAAAGTTGACCAGCTTCGGCGAGGAGACCTTGGTCTGCAGCGAGCCGAGGGTGATCAGCGTGGTGTAGATGGCGCTGGAAACGAAGCCCAGGGCCATGATGTAGTAGCCCAGGTGTTCCGGATTGTCGGTGCTGACGAACAGGTACATCGCGCCGGTAGCCAGCGCGGCCAGTACGGTAACGATGCGCTGCAGATCGAAGAAGCGCAGGATGAAGCTGAACACCCACATGCCGACCATGTAAGAGGTCCAGAAGTCGCTCACCAGCTTACCGGCCTGGCCGATGTCCATGTTGAACGACTTGGTGGCGTACTCAGGCACCCACTGAATGAAGCCCAGCTGGCCGAGGATGTAGCACAGCGCGGCGATCGACAGGAACAGCACGCCGACGCCCCATTTTTCTTTCTCGACCGGTTGACCGGCATCGGCGCCTTTCTTGCCCAGCACCGGGAATTCGGAGCACAGGGTCAGCACGAAGATCGCCACGTACAGCAGGCCGATGCAGGCGTAAACCCAGTACCAGCCGATATGGCGAGCCAGCAGCATCGCGGCGACGATCGGGAAGATCATCCCGGCCATGCTGAAGAAGGAATCGGTGAACAACAGGCGCGAACCGCGCTGGCGGCCGGCATACATATGGGTGATCAGGAAGGTGCCGATCGACATGGTGATACCGCTAACCACGCCAAGGATAAACATGCACAGCGAGAACATGGTCAGGCTCTTGCCGAGCATCAGCCCTGCGACCGCCAGCACCATCAGGACAAAGCCGAAGATCAACTGACGCTTCAGCGGGATGATTTCCATCAGCCAGGCATTGAGGAAGATCGAAATCAAAATACCGGCGTTGAGGAAAGTAAAGGTGTTACTCATGCTGGAAACCGGCAGATTAAAGTACTCTGCAATGTTTCCCATCACCATCCCTGTGACGATCACTAAAGCACCGGTCAGCGCGTACGAAAAGAAGCTGATCCAGGTAAGCCGTATGCGGTTACTGTCATTCATTGTATAGGCCTGAATATGTCTGTTAGAGGTTTTAACGCTGGCATAAGGCCGCTGGCTTTTCCTGGCAAACGCAGAAAAAAGTCCCGATCAGGCCACCAGGGGGCGGATCCTAGCACAGACAACGGGATTTTTTGTGATGGTTGTCGATTTTTTGATGCAACCTATGAAGGGAGCGTACGCATTATTGTGATCTATTTGCGTACCGTCACAATGGAATCACGGTTGACGATCGTCGGTTCAAATTGGTGCGCCGGGGTGGTGGGGTCGATCAGCCTGCGCGCCGCGTATTGGGCCATCTCGCTGATGGGAAAATATACGCTGCTCAACGCCGGGCGTACAAAAGGCGCGCGTTCGCCGCTGTCGTAACAGATCAAGGAGATATCCTGCGGCACCCGCAGGCGGTGCTCGTTGATCGCCAGCAGCGCGCCGATCGCCATCTCTTCGTTGCAGCAGTAGATGGCGCTGGGCCGTGCGGCTTGCTGCAGCAGGCGATCGGCGCAGCGGTAACCGCTTTCCAGATCGTAAACGCCCTCCAGACAGGCCACCGGCTCGATATTCGCCGCCTGCATCGCCTCTTCAAACCCTTGCAACCGCAGGCGGCTCGACGGCCGCTCGCGCGGCCCGCTGATGCAGGCGATGCGCCGGTGCCCGGTATCGAGCAGTTGCTGGGTCGCCATGCGGCTGGCGAGCGGATGATCGAAGGTGACGCAGCGGTCTTCCAGCCCCGGCACCAGACGATCGAGCAACACGAAATGACGTTGCTCCGCCGCCAGCTGGCGCAGCCGATCGTCGCTGAGAAAACGCACGTGCAGGATCACGCCGTCGCAGCGCAGGCTGAACAGCCGCTGCACCGCCTGCCATTCGTTTTCGGCGCTGTTGCGGCCCTGGGTCACCAGCAGCTGCTTGCCGTGGGATTCGGCCTCGGTTTGCACGAAGTCCATCAGCGCGCCGAAGAAGCCGCCGCGATACGACGTGGTCACCAGCCCGAGGGTATTGCTGTGGCTGGAGGCGAGCGCGCGGGCCGCCGGATTGGGGGTGTAACCGAGCTGGGCGACGGCGCGTTCAACCTTCTCGCGGGTCGGCGCCTTGACGTTGCTGTCGCCGTTCACTACCCGCGATACGGTGGCGCGCGATACGCCCGCCAGCGCCGCGACATCTTCCAGTGTCACCATCGTCCAACTCCTGATTACGGCTAAAAAAATGGGTTCGGCGCGCCGAACCCCTGTCATACCGCGCGCAGGCGCTTACCTGAACTGCGGCAAATACGGCGCGTTTATCGTCAACACCTCGTCCAGCAACGGCTGCGCCAGATTGGCGTTGCCCACCAGCGGGTTGGCGATCAGCGCCAGCAAGCCGCTGCGGCGATCGCCGTGCACCGCGGCCTCGATGGTCAGGCGTTCGTAGGCTTTCACCTGCTGCGTCAGCGCCTGCATCGGCTCCGACAGCGGGCCGAACGTCAGCGGATGCGCGCCTTGGGCATCGACGATACAGTTGATTTCTATCACAGCATCGTCCGGCAGGCCATGGATTGCGCCGCGGTTTGCGGTGTTGACCACTAATTGCGTGCCGAGATTATTATGGATAGCACGAATCAGCTCCAGCGCAACCTCGGAATAGAAAGAACCGCCGCGGAAGCTGAGCTGTTCCGGTTTTGTGTTCAGTTGCGGATCGGCATACAGCTCGAACAGCTCTTTCTCCACCTGCATCACCTGCTCGGCGCGGGTGCCGCGCTCGCCGGCGGCGGCCATCTCTTCTGCCAGCATCTCACGGGTCTGGTAAAAATAGCGGTGGTACGGGCAGGGGATCGCGCCGAGCGCGCGCAGGAAGTCCGGCTGCCAGGGCTCTTCCTTGATGTTGTTCATGGTCAGCGCCGCGCCGTCGCACAGCATGTCGATCACTTTGCCGGTGACGTCGCGCCCCTGCTGCGTGACCTGATGCACCCAGACCATGTGGTTCAAACCGGCGAACCGCAGCTGCACGTCGGCGTAAGGCGCCTGCAGCATGTTGGCGATCATGTGATGCATGCTGATCGGCACGTTGCACAGGCCGATGATCTTCGCTTTGGTAAAGCGAG
The DNA here is from genome assembly GCF_022678525.1 of Serratia sp. PGPR-27. Taxonomy (NCBI): domain Bacteria; kingdom Pseudomonadati; phylum Pseudomonadota; class Gammaproteobacteria; order Enterobacterales; family Yersiniaceae; genus Serratia; species Serratia sp. PGPR-27. The sequence continues at coordinate 28,638 of NZ_JALBYS010000032.1, forward strand.
ACACCGCCTCGGTGACGATACCGGCCGGGTTGGTGAAGTTGATGATCCAGGCGTCCGGCGCCAGCTTTTCCACCCGACGGGCGATATCCAGCATCACCGGAATGGTGCGCAGCGCTTTGGCGAAACCGCCGACGCCGGTGGTCTCCTGGCCGAGCAGCTGATATTTGAGGCCCAGCCGTTCGTCGGCGGCGCGCGCCGGCAGTTGCCCGACGCGGAACTGGGTCAGCACGAAAGCGGCGCCGCAAATGGCGTCGTCCAGCGCGAAGTGCACGCTGACCTTCACCTGTTCCAGCCCGTGGCGCGCCAGCATGCGGCGCGTCAGGGCGGCGATGGTTTCCACTTTTTGGCGGCCTGGCTCGACGTCCACCAGCGCCAGTTCGGTGACCGGCAGCTCCTCGATGCGCTGGATCAGCCCATCGACCAGCTCGGGAGTGTAGCTGCTGCCGCCGCCAATCACGGCGATTTTGAGCGTGCTCATGGGCGGCCCTCCGTCAGCGACTGACGGCGATAGAGCTCGATCATGTCGTCGGCCAGATCCTGGATCACCATGGCGTTCATCAGATGATCCTGCGCATGTACCGTGATCAGGTTGATCGCCAGCTTGCCGCAGCCTTCGTCCAGGCCGATCAGCTCGGTCTGGATCAGGTGCGCTTTCTTCACCCACTCTTTGGATTCGGCCATGTGTTTGGCTGCGGCGGCGAAGTCGCCGGCGCGCGCTTGTCGCAACGCCATCAACGCATTGCTGCGCGCGCTGCCGGAGAACACCAGCAGTTCCATGATGGTGCTTTCAAACTCGGGGCTGACTTCAGTCATCAATTCACTCACGTCATTTCTCCAGGGGTTGCGCGGCGATGCCGCCGTGGGATGCTTCAATATCCGTTCTTTTTATAATGAGAGCGCTCTCATTTATATAGAGTAACGACAATGCGTGTGCAAACTGGGAGGCAGATCGCAAAAACCGCCCCGGGGCGGCACGGGGCAAAAAATGCGTGATGCGGTTGGCAAAAAAGCCTTCTGCGCCCATACTTTCCGCAGCAAAATTCAGGGCCGCCTAGGATATGTCCCGTAATTGGGTAAATATAGGTAAATGGCTGGCACTTGCCGATACAGCTCTTTAGAATCAAAGCGCTTTTCCGTTGTTTGTCTCTCAGAGAAAGGACCCGTTAATGTTCAAACGTACTTTAGTGACCTTCGTCGCGCTGTGTTCCCTGTCCGCAGTGGCACCAGCCGCACTCGCCGCCGGTGAGACCCATGTCATGCTGACGACCTCGGCGGGGAATATCGAATTGGCGCTCGACAGCCAGAAGGCACCGGTTTCCACCCAGAACTTTGTCGATTACGTGAACAGCGGGTACTACAACAACACCATTTTCCACCGCGTGATCCCGGGTTTCATGATCCAGGGCGGCGGTTTCACCGCTGACATGCAGCAAAAATCCACCAAGGCGCCGATCAAGAACGAAGCCGACAACGGCCTGCGCAACCTGCGCGGCACCATCTCGATGGCGCGCACCGCCGACAAGGACAGCGCCACCAGCCAGTTCTTCCTGAACGTGGCGGATAACGCCTTCCTGGATCACGGCCAGCGCGACTTCGGTTACGCGGTGTTCGGCAAAGTGGTGAAAGGCATGGACGTCGTGGACAAGATCGCTCAGGTGCCGACCGGCAACGTCGGCCCTTACCAGAATGTGCCGACCAAGCCGGTGGTGATTCTGTCGGCCAAGGTGCTGCCGTAAATTTTTTGGCCGATCCCGCCGGGGTCGGCCGTCCTTCCTCCCGAAGCCTTGCCTTCATCACTGTTTTCTCCCGCGCCCCATGCTCTAATCGGCAGACAATAACCAGACCGGAAATCCGGCGTTCGCCCCTTGTTGTCTCTGGATGAGTTGCTGCCATGTATGAATTTAACCAGGTGCTGTTGCTGTTGCAGCAGATGTGCGTCTATCTCGTTATCGCCTATCTGCTGAGCAAAACCCCGCTGTTCATTCCGCTGATGCAGGTGACCATTCGCTTGCCGCACAAGCTGCTGTGCTACGTGATCTTCTCGGTGTTCTGCATCATGGGCACCTACTTCGGGCTGCATATTCAGGATTCGATCGCCAACACCCGTGCGATAGGCGCGGTCCTGGGCGGGCTGCTGGGTGGGCCGTCGGTGGGCTTTCTGGTCGGGCTGACCGGCGGTCTGCACCGGTATACGCTCGGCGGCATGACCGACGTGGCCTGCGCGATCTCCACGGTGTCCGAAGGGCTGGTCGGCGGCATCGTACACAGCATCGCCATGCGCCGGGGGCGCATCGAGCTGCTGTTCAATCCGCTGTTCGTCGGCGGCGTGGCGCTGGTGGCGGAAGTGCTGCAGATGGCGATCATTCTGGCGGTGGCGCGCCCTTATAACGAGGCGTTGCAGCTGGTGGAACACATCGCGCTGCCGATGATGATCGCCAATACCGTCGGCGCGGCGATGTTTATGCAAATCCTGCTGGACAGGCGCGCGATGTTCGAGAAATACACCAGCGCTTTCTCTTCCAAGGCGTTGAAGATCGCCGAGCGCACCGAGGGCATCCTGCGGCAGGGCTTTGATCAGGAAAACAGCATGAAGGTCGCCCGGGTGATTTATCAGGAGCTGGGCATCGGCGCGGTGGCGATCACCGATCGCGACAAGCTGCTGGCGTTTATCGGCATCGGCGACGATCACCACCTGCCGGGCACGCCGATCGCCTCGGTGCATTCGCATCGCGCCATCGACAACAACGAGGTGGTGTACGCCGACGGCAATCAGCTCTCTTACTGCTGCTCGATCAATCCGGCCTGCAAGCTGGGATCGACGCTGGTGATCCCGCTGCGCGGCGAAAACCAGCGGGTCATCGGCACCATCAAGCTGTATGAACCGAAAAGCCAGCTGTTCAGCACCATCAACCGTACGCTGGGCGAAGGCATCGCCAGCCTGCTGTCGGCGCAGATCATGGCCGGACAGTACGAGCGCCACAAGCAGCTGCTGGCGCAGTCGGAGATCAAGCTGCTGCATGCGCAGGTCAATCCGCATTTCCTGTTCAATGCCTTGAATACCCTGGTGGCGGTGATCCGCCGCGATGGCGAGCGCGCCTGCGATCTGGTGCAGTCCCTCTCGACCTTCTTTCGTAAAAACCTCAAACGTTCGGATGACGAAGTCAGCCTGGCGGACGAAATTGAACATGTGAACGCCTACCTGCAGATAGAGAAAGCGCGCTTCGCCGATCGGCTGGAGATTGCGGTATCGCTGCCGGAGGCGCTGCTGGCGGCGCGGCTGCCGGCGTTTTCGCTGCAGCCGATCGTCGAGAATGCCATCAAGCATGGCACCTCGCATCTGTTGGGCGTGGGCCGTATCGAAATCGGCGCCTGCTGCGAAGGCGAGCATCTGCTGTTGCAGGTGACGGACAACGCCGGGCTGTTCCAGCCGAAACCGAACTGCAGCGGGCTGGGGATGAACCTGGTGGATAAACGCATTCGCGTGCGCTACGGCGAAGGCTATGGCGTGCAGGTGGATTGCCGGCCGGACGCCTACACCCGCATTACGCTTAATGTCCCTATGGAGAGGGCAGCCTGATGTTAAATGCACTGATTGTTGACGATGAACCTTCCGCGCGCGACAACCTGCGCCATCTGTTGGAGGCCGAGGCGGGGATCTCGATTATCGGCGAGTGCGCCAACGCCATCGAAGCCATCAGCCAGATCCATCGGCTGCAGCCGGACGTGGTGTTTCTCGATATCCAGATGCCACGCATCAGCGGGCTGGAAATGGTCGGCATGCTGGATCCCAACCGTATGCCGCACATCGTGTTTCTGACCGCCTACGACGAATACGCGGTGCAGGCGTTCGAGGAGCACGCCTTCGATTATCTGCTGAAGCCGGCGGAGCCGAAGCGGTTGAGCAAGACGCTGCAACGCCTGCGGCAGCGCAGTGCGCCGCAGGACGTGGCGGTGCTGGATGAGAGCGCCGGTTACCTGAAATACATTCCCTGCACCGGCCACAGCCGCATCTATCTGCTGCGGTTCGATGAAGTGCTGGCGATCCGTTCCAAGCTGAGCGGGGTATTCGTGGTGCGCCGCGACGGCATGGAGTGTTTCACCGAATTGACGCTGCGCACGCTGGAAAGCCGTACGCCGCTGGTGCGCTGCCATCGGCAGTATCTGGTCAACCTGGAGCAGGTGCGCGAGATCCGCTTCGAAGAGGGCGGTGCGGCAGAGATGATCATGTCCGCCGGCGATCCGGTGCCGGTCAGCCGGCGCTATTTGAAAGCGCTGAAGGAGCAACTGGGGCTGCGGGGATGACTATGCCGGCGGCCACCGGCGGCGAGTATGCACGATGGCCAATATGATGACGCGTTGAGCCGCCAATTCATAGACCAACAGATAGGACGGGGAGATGACCAACTCGCGCGTGCCGGCTATCCGACCCGTTTTCCCGCTGGTGGGATGATGCACGAGGCGTGCCGCCGCGTCAGCGATTTTTGCATCATTTTCTGCGGCGGCGGCCGGATTTTTAAGTTCCAACCATTCATAAATCGCCAGACGATCGGCGATGGCGGGTACCGTCCATGTCAGTTTCACAAAAGTCCTTTTGTGTTTTATTGCGTTGATTTAGCTCTGCGTTCGGCGAAATAAGCAGCCACCTCTTCATCGTCGGCGAACTTGCCTTCACGCAACGCCTTGCGGCTCACCTCGACCTTTTCCTTTAACCACTGGTCGTACTCTTCCTGCTGCGCCTGGCGGCTGACAAACTCGCGCATGAAATCGCGCAGCAGTTGCGAAGCCGTGCGATCGGCGGCCTTTGCCGCGCTGGCGAAAGCGGTTTTTAACTCGTCATCCACGCGGATTACCACGGTAGATTCAGACATGGTATTTACCTCGTATATACAGCGTAATGCTCACTATAACACTGGTGCTTTATTGTTCAAGCAAAGACGCTCTGACGCTAAGCGCAATCTGAATTCATCAGGCCCCGACGGCGCCCTTTTTGTTTGTCCTTGACGGGGTTACGCGGCGCTTATAGCTTTATTGCATCAACAGGCGCGTTTCGCGCTGCGGTCAGCGTCAAAGGAACAGAAAATGAGTGAACCACGGATTATCGCCAAGGCGATGAAAGACGGAAAACCGGAACAGGATCTGGTGATTTTGCCGGCGTTGGCCAACCGCCACGGCTTGATCACCGGGGCAACCGGCACCGGCAAGACGGTGACGCTGCAGAAAATGGCCGAACAGTTCTCACGCATCGGCGTGCCGGTGTTCCTGTCGGATGTGAAGGGCGATCTGTCCGGCATCGGCGCCGAGGGCGTGCCTTCCGAAAAACTGCAGGCGCGCCTGGCGGCGATTGGCGTCACCGACTGGCAACCGCAGGCCTGCACCATTATCCCGTGGGATATTTACGGTGAAAAGGGTCACCCGATCCGCGCCACCATTTCCGATCTCGGGCCGCTGCTGCTGGGGAGCCTGTTGGATCTGAACGAGGTGCAAAGCGGCGTGCTGCAGCTGGTGTTCAAAATCGCCGATGACAATGCGCTGCTGCTGCTGGACATGAAAGACCTGCGCGCCATGGTGCAGTTCGTCGGCGACAACGCCAAACAATTCCAAACCCAGTACGGCAATATCTCTGCCGCCTCTATCGGCGCCATTCAGCGCGGGTTGTTGACGCTGGAAGAGCAGGGGGCCAACCAGTTCTTCGGCGAGCCGATGCTGGACATCAACGATCTGATGAAAACCGACGCCAACGGCCACGGCGTGATCAATCTGCTGGCGGCGGACAAGCTGATCAATCAGCCGAAGCTGTATTCGGTGTTCCTGCTGTGGCTGCTGGCCGAGCTGTTTGAGCACCTGCCGGAAGTGGGCGACCCTGAACAGCCGAAGCTGGTGTTCTTCTTCGATGAAGCGCACCTGCTGTTCAACGATGCGCCGGCGGCGCTGCTGACCAAGATTGAACAGGTGGTGCGTCTGATCCGCTCCAAAGGCGTCGGCATTTACTTCGTCACCCAGAACCCGCTGGACATCCCGGACAGCGTGCTGGGCCAGTTGGGCAACCGCGTGCAGCATGCGCTGCGCGCCTTTACCCCGCGCGATCAGAAGGCGGTGAAGACGGCGGCGCAAACCCTGCGCGCCAACCCGGCCTTCGATGCCGAAACGGCGATCACCGAGCTGGGCGTGGGCGAAGCGCTGGTGTCATTCCTCGACGAAAAGGGCCGGCCGAACGTGGTGGAGCGGGCGATGGTCATCGCGCCGGAATCCAAGATGGGCATGCTCGGCGCGGAAGGGCTGAACAGCGCGATTAACAAGTCGCCGCTGTATGGCCGCTATGAAGACATGATTGACCGCGAGTCCGCCTACGAGAAGCTGTCGTCGGGCGGTTTCGCCACCATCGGCACCCCGCAGCAGGGGCAACAACCGCAGACGCAACAGCAACAACAGCAGGCGGGCGGCGGCCTGATGGATGGTTTGAACGAGCTGTTGTTCGGTTCCACCGGCCCTCGCGGCGGCAAGCGCGACGGCATCGTCCAGACCGCCGCCAAGAGCATGGCGCGCGATCTCGGCCGCCAGATCCTGCGCGGCGTGCTGGGCTCGATCACCGGCGGCCGTAAAAAGTAAGCGGAAATTATCGTCGGCAGCGGCGGGTTAAATCAGTAAACTATGGCGGCGTTTTTCTCTGCCGGACCTGACATGCTGCTGCTGATCGATAACTACGACTCCTTTACCTATAACCTTTACCAGTACTTCTGCGAGTTGGGCGCCGAGGTGGTGGTGAAGCGCAACGATGAGCTGCAGCTGGCCGATATCGAGCGGCTGGCGCCGCAGCATCTGGTGATTTCCCCCGGCCCCTGCACCCCGAACGAAGCGGGTATCTCGCTGGCCGCCATTCGTCATTTCGCCGGCAAACTGCCGATCCTTGGCGTGTGCCTGGGGCACCAGGCGCTGGGGCAGGCGTTCGGCGCCGAGGTGGTGCGCGCCCGCGCGGTGATGCACGGCAAAACTTCGGCCATTCGCCATCTGGGCGTCGGCGTGTTTCGCGGCCTGAACGATCCGCTGACCGTGACCCGCTATCACTCGCTGGTGCTGAAAGCCGATACGCTGCCGGACTGTTTTGAAGTGACCGCCTGGAGCGAACGCGACGGCGTGCGCGACGAGATCATGGGCATCCGCCACCGCGCTTTGGCGTTGGAAGGGGTGCAGTTCCATCCGGAAAGCGTGCTCAGCGAGCAGGGCCATCAGCTGCTGGATAACTTCCTCAACCGTTAATCCCGATGCGTTTTTTTCGCTCGTCAGGCGTTTTGCGTTTGCGCTTGATTGGTTTTTTATGCATATTTCGTGATTATGTTTTCAATCTAACATTACGATAGCGCTGAAAAACCTTCAGGGTGGAGCCGAAAATGACTGAAAAATCCGCAGTGAGCCGCAGCACCTTTGACCAGGTGATCCTGCCTGTTTATGCACCGGCCCAGTTTGTGCCGGTGCGCGGCCAAGGCAGCCGGGTCTGGGATCAGCAGGGAAAAGAGTACATCGATTTTTCCGGCGGCATCGCGGTGACGGCGCTGGGGCACTGCCATCCGGCGCTGGTCGAGGCGCTCAAACGTCAGGGTGAGACTCTGTGGCATACCAGCAACGTCTTTACCAATGAACCGGCGCTGCGCCTGGCGAGCAAACTGATCGACGCCACCTTCGCCGATCGGGTGTTCTTCGCCAACTCCGGCGCAGAGGCCAACGAAGCGGCGTTCAAACTGGCGCGTCATTACGCCATCACCCGCCACAGCCCCTATAAAACCAAAATCATCGCTTTCTATAACGCGTTCCACGGCCGCACGCTGTTCACCGTGTCGGTGGGCGGGCAGGCCAAATATTCCGACGGGTTCGGGCCGAAGCCGGCCGACATCGTGCACGTGCCGTTCAACGATCTGGCGGCGGTGAAAGCGGTGATGGACGACCACACCTGCGCGGTGGTGATGGAGCCGATTCAGGGCGAGGGCGGCATTACGCCGGTCGACGCCGGCTTCCTCAAAGGCGTGCGCAAACTGTGCGACCAACATCAGGCGCTGCTGGTGTTCGACGAAGTGCAAAGCGGCATGGGGCGCAGCGGCAAGCTGTTCGCCTATATGCATTATGGCGTGACGCCGGACATTCTCACCACCGCCAAGGCGCTGGGCGGCGGCTTCCCGGTGAGCGCCATGCTGACCACCGAAGAGATTGCGTCGGTGATGCAGGTGGGCACCCACGGCACTACCTACGGCGGCAACCCGCTGGCCTGCGCGGTGGCGGAGGCGGCGTTGGATGTGATCAATACGCCGGAAGTGCTGAGCGGCATCGAACAGCGCCACGCGCTGTATTTGCAGGTTTTGCAGGATATCGGCGATAAATACGGTATTTTTACCGCCATTCGCGGCATGGGGTTACTGATCGGCGCCGAACTGACGCCGCATTATCACGGCAGAGCGCGCGATTTCCTCACCGCCGCCGCCGCGCGTGGGCTGATGATCCTCAACGCTGGGCCGAACGTGATCCGTTTTGCGCCGTCGCTGGTGGTGGAGCTGCAGGATATCGAGGCCGGCATGGCGCTGTTCGAGCTGGCGGTGCAGGATGTGATCAACGCCTGAAGCCCGTGCGGCGCATGACGGGGCGCGGCATGCCGCGCCCTTATTGATCGCGCAGTTTGCGCTTGAGCCAGATGCCGTGGTGTGGGCGCTGGCGCCAGGCCAGCGACGAAATGGTATGCATCACGTTCAGGTGCGACAGGATGCGGCGCAAATGACGTTCCATCTCGGTGACGGGCATCTCCGGATGCAGATCCGGTGGCTGCATGATGCCGCTGTTGCCGCTGCTCGGGCCGTCGTATTCCAACCGCTGCTGGCAGCTTTGCAGCGCGATTTCACAGGTTTGCAGATAGGCTTCCGCCAGTTTCGGCGTCAGCATGTAGTGCTCGCGCGCCAGAATGGTCATGGCGTTCAGGTGTTCGACGATGAACTGGCTGTGCGTGACCCACAGCCGCATGTCCGCCAGATAATTCGACGCGAACCCCGGTTCCTGCATCGCCTGATTGAGTGAGGTGAACAGCGCGTTGTGCGCCTGGTTGACCTGCATGCGGGTATAGGCCAATGCGGTGGCGTCCGGTTCCGGTTGCTTCAGCATCAGCCGCAGCGCGGCTTGATCGTTTTCCAGCGCCTGATGGGCATTCTTGCGCAGCAGCCCACTTTGCCACTGCGGCCACAGCCAAATGGTGCCGCCGAACGCCAGCACGCAGCCTATCAGCGTATCGATCAGGCGCGGTACCAGAAAATGCGAGCCGTTCAGCGCCAGCAGTTGCAGGGTGTAAACCGCCGTGACCGTAAAGCCAATCACCGACAGCCCGTAGTTCTTGCGCGAAACCAGGTAGGCCAGCAGCGTGATCACCAGCATGATGCTCAGCGTTTCTCCTTCCGGCAGCTGCAGCTGCAACAGCCCGGCCGCCAGCAACAGTCCGGCAATCGTGCCCAGCGCACGGTGCTGAATACGCACCCGGGTGGCGTTATACCCGTTTTGGCTCACCAGCATGATGGTGAGCAGGATCCAGTATGGCTTCGGCAGGTTGAAGACCGCACCCAGGCTGCTGCCGACCGCCAGCGTCACCCCCAGCCGCGCGGCGTTGCGCAGGGCGGTGGATTTGAACGACAGATAGCTGGCCAGCGCCGGCCAAAACGGCAGGCGGTGCTGGCCGGGCATCAGGTCGCGGCGGTACAGCGGATGCTGGGTGCGCAGCAGGCGAGCGATGCGGCTGAAGTGGTAATAACAAAACTGGCCGACCGGGTTATCGGGATGCTGCGCCGCCATTTTTTCCAGCGCCGCCAGTTCGTGGCTCATGGAGAAGCGCTTCGAATGTTGATGGTAGAGAATATCGTGCGCCACCACGCGCAGCCGGCCGGCGATCACCTGAGCGTTGCGGCGAATGATCGCTTCGGCCTGGCTCTGCTCCACCAGTTTTTGCACCTCCTCCGGCAGATGCAGGCTGACGGTGATGTGCTCCTGCAGATCCATCGCCACCTGAAAGGCGCGCTGCAGGCGCTTTTGTTCGAGGTTGTTGGCGTGCGGCAGGAAATTGAGCTGTTGGTATAAAAGGCTGATCAGATCCATCACCTTTTGTTGGCGCACCAGCAGCGGCGGCAGCGCGGTTTGCGGATCGGTGTGCTGGGTCAGCAACGAGTATTTGGCTTCGAAATAGTCAGCCAGCTCCAGATAGAGCTGGCTGAGCGTCTCGCGCATTGGCTGTTCTTTCCACAGCTTGAACCAGAACCAGGTGAATAAGCCGTACCAGACGGTGCCGATCGCGTACAGCAGCGGCGCCTGCCAGAGGGGTACCGTGCCGGCCGTGCTGAGGGCGAAAATGGCGGCCACCAGCGCCGCCGGCAACAGCCGGGCGTGCAGCGGGCTGATTTCGCCGGTGACGCCGAGCAGCAGCGCCAGGCCCAGCATCAGCGCCGGCAGCGGCACGTGCCACAGCAGTGCCTGTTGCAGCAGCACGCTGCTGAAGGCGAACAGCGAGCCGCCGACGATCAGCCGTTTAAAGAAGCGCTTATGCGGCGTGTCCAGACCGGCGATATTGCAGCAGGCGGGCACCAGAGAGAACATCAGGCCGAGCTGCAGCTGGCCTATTAACAAGCCGAACAGCACCGGCAGGCACAACACCAGCGTTTGTCGCAGTGCGTAGTTGATTTCCGGGTGGTAGATCAGGCGGCGCCACATGGCAGAGAGCAGATAAAAAAACGGCGCAGACTGCGCCGTTTCTTCGGGGATTAACGGGTGCCGTAGACGACAATGGTTTTGCCGTGGGCGGAAATCAGGTTTTGATCTTCCAGCATTTTCAGAATACGGCCAACGGTTTCACGCGAGCAGCCGACGATCTGGCCGATCTCCTGACGGGTGATCTTGATCTGCATGCCGTCCGGGTGAGTCATGGCGTCAGGTTGCTTCGCCAGATTCAGCAGGGTTTGCGCGATGCGGCCGGTCACGTCCAGGAAGGCGAGGTTGCCCACTTTTTCGGAGGTGACCTGCAGGCGGCTCGCCATTTGGGCGGACAGACGCATCAGGATGTCCGGGTTCACCTGGATCAGCTGGCGGAATTTCTTGTAGGAAATTTCGGCCACTTCACAGGCGGTTTTCGCGCGAACCCAGGCGCTGCGCTCCTGGCCTTCTTCGAACAATCCGAGCTCGCCGATGAAATCCCCCTGGTTGAGGTAGGACAGGATCATCTCTTTACCTTCTTCATCCTTGATCAGCACCGCGACGGAGCCTTTCACGATGTAGTAAAGCGTTTCGGCCTTTTCACCTTGGTGAATCAGCGTACTCTTCGATGGATATTTGTGGATATGGCAATGAGACAGGAACCATTCGAGAGTAGGGTCTGTTTGCGGTTTGCCGAGAACCATTCGCTGTTATCCTCTGTTGTTATCGCTGCCTTGTGTCACAGGGGTCAGAGTTCCCTGTAAAACCCGCCTGTAGCCGCAGTTATGAGCGAGGGCTACCGGCAAGTTTTGAGGCGTGTCATAAAAATACGCTGTCGCTCTAGCATATTAACTTGCCGTAAGCGCTGCAAGCTACATTCTGTTAACATACCGGTAAAGGAGCCTTTCTCTGGGCGTTTCCCTGAAATGCAGTGTCCCGGAAAGATTTATTGCGGCTCTGTTTGTAGCACAGAGTAAGGCGGGTGTCTCGTGTTGTCTCGCTTCAGCATGATTAGCATCAGGTTACGTTGCCTGTTTCTATGCGAAAGCGTACTCTGATTTTAAGAAATCAACCGGAGTGACCAGAATGCAGGCAAGAGTTAAATGGGTGGAAGGGTTAACGTTTTTGGGTGAATCGGCCTCCGGCCACCAGGTGCTGATGGACGGCAACGCCGGTGATAAAGCGCCCAGCCCGATGGAGATGGTGCTGATGTCGGTGGGCGGCTGCAGCGCGATCGACGTGGTATCCATCCTGCAAAAGGGGCGCAACGACGTGCGCGACTGCGAGGTGAAGCTGACCTCCGAGCGCCGCGAAGAAGCCCCGCGGTTGTTCACCCATATCAACCTGCACTTCATCGTGACCGGCCAGGATCTGACCGACAAGATCGTCGAACGTGCGGTGAACCTGTCGGCGGAGAAATACTGCTCGGTGGCGCTGATGCTCAACAAGGCCGCCACGGTAACCCACAGCTTCGAGATCCGCCAACCGGCGTAATCGAGGCGGAGCGCGGCCGGCGCCGCGCTCAACGCATTTATTCGATCTTCTTGCCTTCCAGCAACCGTTGCACCAGCGGCGCCATGATCAGCTCCATCGCCAGCCCCATTTTGCCGCCCGGCACCACTAACGTATTGATGTGCGAGATAAACGATCCCTGCAGCATCGCCAGCAAGTAGGGGAAGTCGATCTGGTCCAGCCCGCGGAAGTGGATCACCACGAAGCTTTCATCCAGTGAGGGAATGGCCTTGGCGGCGAACGGGTTGGAGGTGTCCACCGTCGGCACGCGCTGGAAGTTGATGTGGGTGCGCGAGAACTGCGGCGTAATGTAGTTGATGTAGTCTTCCATCGAGCGCACCACCGAATCCATCACCGCTTCGCGGGAGTGGCCACGTTCGCCGGTATCGCGGATCAGCTTCTGGATCCACTCCAGGTTGACGATCGGCACCACGCCGACCAGCAGATCGACGTGTTTGGCCACGTCATGGTGCTCAGTAACCACGCCGCCGTGCAGCCCCTCGTAGAACAGCACGTCGGTCGGCGCCGGCAGCGGCTCCCACGGGGTGAAGGTGCCCGGCACCTGATTGTAGGGCACCGCTTCGTCGTAGGTGTGCAGGTACTTGCGCGAACGGCCGGTGCCGTTTTTGCCGTAGTCGATAAAGCTCTGCTGCAGCAGGCCGAAGTCGTTGGCCTCGGGGCCGAAATAGCTGATGTGTCTGCCCAGATCGCGCGCCTTGCGGATCGCCGCGTCCATTTCCGGCCGGGTATAGCGGTGGAAGCTGTCGCCCTCCAGTTCGGCGGCGCGGATATTGAGCTGCTGGAAGATTTTACGGAACGCCACGCTGGTGGTGGTGGTGCCGGCGCCGCTGGAACCGGTCACCGCGATAACGGGATGTTTGGCAGACATGATGGTTGTCACTCCGTGTTGAATGCGCCGGCGTCAGGGGATTATTGTGGCTCTTGTTGACGCTCTCTATGTCAGGAAAAATGGCGCGCGCTGGTTTGCAATGCCCCATTGTTACCTGATTTTTTCCGTCAGTCATAGAACCGGGCGCCACTAAATTTCTTCCTGCCCGGCGCGGAATTGGCCGCGCGGCATGATGTTGACGCTCTCATGCAGTTCCGACCACACCAGCACCACTTCGCCGTTTTTCAGCTGGCGGCGCACGTCCTCCACCTTCTGCTCCAGCGAGCGTTCGTGTTCGCCGTAATCGGTGCCTTCGCGCAGCACAAAGGATTCGATCAGGCTGTTCAGGGTGTCGGTTGCCAGTTCTTGCCAGGGAATAATCACGTCGGAATGTCCAGATAAGGGGAAAGCCAGGCCGGAATGCGATGCTCCAGCCACATGTGCGGTTTTTTCAGCGTGCCGCCGACGAAGCCGACGTGGCCGCCGAACTCAGTCAGCTGATATTCGATATTGCGCGGCAGGCCGGCGACGTCGGGGATCACCTCAGGGGTCATGAAAGGGTCGTCCTTCGCATGGATGATCAGCAGCGGCGTCTGGATAGACGGCAACAGCGGCAGGGCGCTGCAGCGGCGATAATAGTCGGTGGCGTCGCTGAAGCCGTGAATGCGCGAGGTGATGGCGTCGTCGAATTCGCGAATGCGTCGCAACCCGTTCAGCTGTGACAGTTTGAGCGGCAGAGTGTCCGGGTAGTGCAACAGCTTGCGGGTGGCGTTTTGTTTCAGCTGCCCCAGCAGGTAGCGCTGATAAACGCGGGAGAAGCCTTGCTCCATGCGGTAGGCGCAGGGTTCCAGCATCAGCGGCGCCGAGACCACCACCGCCGCCTGCAGCAGGCTGTCGGCGCCTTGCTGCGCCAGATAACAGGCCAGCATGTTGCCGCCGAGCGAAACGCCTACCGCCGCGGTTGGCACCTCGCCGTAGCTATCGTGCAGCCAGCGCAGAAAGAAGCGCGCGTCTTCGGTTTCACCGGAGTGGTAGATACGCTGCTTGCGGTTGGGCACGCCGCTGCAGCCGCGAAAGTGCATCACCACGCCGAGCCAGCCGCGCTCGCGCCAGGCGTTGAGCAGGCCGTGCGCGTAGGGGCTGTAGAAGCTGCCTTCCAGGCCATGAAACAGCACCGCGCGCGGCTTGTCGCGCGCCTGCGCCGGATCCTCGCTCCAGGCGAGATCGACGAAATCGCCGTCGGGCAATTCCAGCCGTTGCCAATGCGGTTTCAATAACACGCGGCGGCGCACCAGCCGCGGCAACAGCGTTTGCAGGTGCGGGTTACTGGCCCCTGTCAGAGGGCGAAAGGTGTTAGGCATAGGCTGAGTAAAATGTTGTGGGCGGCTATTGTGAGATCCCTAGCGCACTGTTAGCTTCAATACCAAGAATTATCAATGATACTGCAAAAAAGCGCCTTGGGTGAGGAGCACCCGTGCCATGGAACCGAGTTTATTCCTTTCGATGCTGGGCTTCCTGTGGGTCGCCGCCATCACGCCTGGCCCCAATAATCTGCTGCTGACCACCTCCGGCGCTAACTTCGGCTTTATGCGATCGCTGTGGCTGATGGTCGGCATCATGCTCGGCATGCAAAGCATCTTGCTGCTGGTGGCGTTCGGCGTCGGCAGCCTGATCCTGGTCTACCCGTCGCTGCACCTGATCCTGAAAATCCTCGGCAGCCTGTACCTGCTGTGGCTGGCGTGGAAAGTCGCCACCGCCGCCTATGAAAAGCTGGAAACCGACGTGGCGCCACCGCAGCCGGTGCGGCTGTATCAGGGCTGGCTGCTGCAGTTCCTCAACCCGAAAGCCTGGCTGATGGCGCTGGGGGCGGTGGCGAGCTTCAGCCTGGCGGGCGATAAGTACAACGGTTCCATTGCGGCGATCGCGCTGGGCATTTTGGCGGTGAACATCGTCGCCGGCATTATCTGGCTGGCGTTCGGCACCCTGATTGGCCGCCTGCTGCGCAGTAAAAAGGCCTGGGTTATCTTCAACGTTTCCATGGGGTTGTTGACTGCAGCCTGTGTGTTACTGATCTGGCATTAAGGAGTGAACGATGGCGGAAAACTATTATCACGTGGTCGCCTTTACCGGCGAAGGGTTGCGCGGCAACCCGGCCGGGGTCTGCCTGCTGACGCAGCCGCTGCCGGCGGAGCGGCTGCAGGCGATCGCTAACGAGATCGGCCTGTCGGAAACCAGCTTTGTCTGGGATGACGGCGACATGACCGCCATCCGCTGGTTTACCCCGGAACGCGAGGTCGATCTTTGCGGCCACGGCACCCTGGCGGCGGCGCATGTGATGTTCAGCGCGGTTAACCCGGCGCTGAAGGATATTCGCTTCAGATCGACCGGCGGCGAGCTGTTCGTCAAGCGCGATGAGCGGGACGGGGAGCAGCTGGTGCTTGATTTCCCCGCCAGGCCACCGCAGAAAGTCACTGAACCGGCAGGCCTCGCGGCGCTGCTGGGCGTGCAGCCACAGGAAGTGTGGCAGGCGAAAGCGCTGCTGGTGGTGGTGGAAAATGAGGCGCAGGTGCGCGCGCTGCGGCCGGACATCCCGGCGCTGATCGCATTGGCCGGCCGCGCGGTGATCGTCACCGCGCCGGGTGACACCGTGGACTTCGTTTCGCGCTATTTCACGCTCGACGGCGGCGAGGATCCGGTGACCGGCTCCGCGCACTGCACGCTGATGCCTTACTGGGCGGCGCGTCTCGGCCGCCATCGGTTGCACGCCCGGCAGATTTCGGCGCGCGGCGGCGAGCTGTTCTGCGAACTGCAAGGGGACCGCACGCTGCTGGGCGGCTACGCTCACGTGTTCTTGCGCGGGACGATCGCGCTGTGATCCGTTTTAATATTACCTAAGGTAATAAAGAAGACTTTTTTATTCTTTTATCGCCCGCCATCGCTCAGATAAAACTGTCAGCAACTGAACAGATTTTTATCAACGGAGCGGAACATGGCGGGCAAACTCTTTTCTTTACGCAACGCGGCGCTGCTGGCGTTGTCGCTCAGCGCGGCCAGCGCCTACGCGGTGGACGTGACCGTGGCGTACCAGACGTCGGCGGAGCCGGCCAAGGTGGCGCAGGCGGAAAACAGCTTCGCCAAACAGTCCGGCGCGACCGTCGACTGGCGTAAGTTCGACAGCGGTTCCAGCGTGTTGCGCGCGCTGGCCTCCGGCGATGTGCAGATCGGCAATATCGGCTCCAGCCCGCTGGCGGTGGCCGCCAGCCAAAAACTCCCCATCGAAGTGTTCCTCATCGCCTCGCAGCTCGGCAGCTCCGAAGCGCTGGTGGTGAAGAATGACATCAAAAGCCCGCAGGATCTGATCGGCAAACGCATTGCGGTGCCGTTTATTTCCACCACCCATTACAGCCTGCTGGCCTCGCTCAAACATTGGGGCATCAAGCCTGAACAGGTGAAGATCCTCAATCTGCAGCCGCCGGCCATCGCCGCCGCCTGGCAGCGCGGCGACATCGACGGCGCTTACGTCTGGGCGCCGGTGGTCAACGAACTGGCCAAACAGGGCAAGGTGCTGACTGACTCCGCGCAGGTGGGCGAATGGGGTTCACCGACGCTGGACGTGTGGGTGGTGCGCAAAGACTTCGCAGAGAAACATCCCGACGTAGTAACCGCCTTTGCCGCCAGCGCCCTGCAGGCGCAAAAGGCCTACCTGGCGGCACCGGAACAGTGGCTTAAAGATCCGAGCCATCTCAGCACGCTGGCGCGCCTGAGCGGCGTGCCGGAAGCGCAGGTGCCGGAACTGGTGAAGGGGAACCGTTATCTGCCGGTGGCCGATCAGGTTGCCCAACTCGGCCAGCCGGTGGACAAGGCAATCCGCGATACCGCCGAATTCCTCAAGCAGCAGGGCAAGATCCCGCAGGTCGACAGCGACTACAGCGCTTACGTCACCGACCGTTTTGTGAAACAGGTGCAGGCTGCGCCGCAGTCGTAAGGAAGCAGGATGCTAAACGTCAATCATCTTTCAGCAGAGTATCAGGGGCGGCCCGCGCTGCGTGACGTGTCGTTCCAGATCGCCGCCGGGCAACTGGTGGTGGTGCTCGGCCCATCGGGCTGCGGCAAGACCACGCTGCTGAATTTGATCGCCGGGTTTATCGAGCCTTCAGCTGGCAGCATCACGCTGGATGGAACGCCCGTTCACGGCCCGGGCGCCGAACGGGGCGTGGTGTTCCAGCATGAGGGCTTACTGCCGTGGCGTAACGTGGTGGACAACGTTGAGTTCGGCCTGCAGCTGGCCGGCATCGGCAAGGCGCAGCGCCGCCAGGTGGCGGAGCAGATGCTGCAGCGCGTGGGGCTGGCAGGCTATGAACAGCACTTCATCTGGCAGCTTTCCGGCGGCATGCGCCAACGCGTCGGCATTGCCCGCGCCCTGGCCGCCGATCCGCGTCTGCTGTTGCTGGATGAGCCGTTCGGTGCGTTGGACGCGTTCACGCGCGAGCAGATGCAGGAGCTGCTGCTGACCATCTGGCGAGATACCGGCAAACAGGTGCTGCTGATCACCCACGATATTGAAGAGGCGGTGTTCCTCGCCAGTGAACTGTTACTGCTGTCGCCGGGGCCGGGGCAGGTGGTGGAGCGGCTGTCGCTGAACTTCGGCCAGCGCTATGCCGACGGCGAAGCCTGCCGTGCCATCAAGTCCGATCCTGAATTTATCGCTCAGCGCGAATACGTGCTGGGCAAAGTTTTCCAACAGCGCGAGGCCTTGCTATGAGCCTGCATTCCACTCTGAAGGCCGCGGCGCAGCCGCAGGGCAAAGCGGCGCGCCGTTTCAGCGTGCCGCGCAACGTTTGGTTGAGCGGCGCCACGCTGTTGACGGTGTTGATCGTCTGGTGGGGCGTGACGGCGCTGCAGCTGATCAGCCCGCTGTTTTTGCCGGCGCCGCAGCAGGTGCTGCACCAGTTGATCACCATCGCCAGCCCGCAAGGCTTTATGGACGCCACGCTATGGCAGCATCTGGCGGCCAGCCTGGGGCGCATTTTGGTGGCGCTGCTGGCGGCGGTGATCGTCGGCATTCCGGTGGGCATCGCCATGGGGTTGAACGACACGGTGCGCGGCATCCTCGATCCGCTGATTGAGATCTATCGTCCGGTGCCGCCGCTGGCCTATCTGCCGCTGATGGTGATTTGGTTCGGCATCGGCGAGACCTCGAAAATCTTGCTGATTTATCTGGCGATCTTCGCGCCGGTGACGCTCTCCGCCGTGGCCGGCGTGCGCAGCGTGGCACAGGTACGAGTGCGCGCCGCCCGCGCGTTGGGCGCCACGCGTTGGCAGGTGCTGCGTTTCGTGGTGCTACCGAGCGCGCTGCCGGAGATCCTGACCGGCATTCGCATCGGGCTGGGCGTCGGCTGGTCGACGCTGGTGGCCGCCGAACTGATCGCCGCCACGCGCGGCCTGGGATTTATGGTGCAATCCGCCGGTGAGTTTTTGGCGACCGACGTGGTGTTGGCCGGCATCGGCGTGATTGCGGTGATTGCATTTGGGTTGGAGCTGGGGCTGCGCGCCCTGCAGCGCCGATTGACCCCGTGGCATGGAGTACAGCAATGAACGAACGTCTGAATATCACCCCGCTGGGGCCTTACATCGGGGCGCTGGTGGAAAACGTCGAATTGGCCCGGCCGTTGGGCGACGGCCAGTTTGAACAGCTTTATCATGCGTTGCTCAAGCATCAGGTGCTGTTCTTCCGCAACCAGCCGATCACGCCGTTGCAGCAGCGCGATCTGGCCGGGCGCTTCGGCGATCTGCATATCCATCCGGTCTATCCGCACGCCACCGACGTGGAAGAGATCATCGTGCTCGATACTCACGACGACAATCCGCCGGACAACGACAACTGGCACACCGACGTGACCTTTATCGAGAACCCGCCGCTGGGCGCGATCCTGGCGGCCAAGACCTTGCCTGCCACCGGCGGCGATACGCTGTGGGCCAGCGGCATCGCGGCCTACGAAGCGCTGTCGGCGCCGTTCAGAACGCTGCTCGCGGGGTTGCGCGCAGAGCATGACTTCACCAAGTCGTTCCCGGAGCACAAGCATCGCGGTAGCGAAGAAGAACACCAGCGCTGGCAACTGGCGGTGCAGAAAAACCCGCCGCTGCTGCATCCGGTGGTGCGCACTCACCCGGTCAGCGGCCGACAGGCGCTGTTCGTCAATGAAGGGTTCACCACGCGGATCGTGGATGTGGCGCCGAAGGAGAGCGATGCTTTACTGAATTTCCTGTTCGCTCACATCACTAAGCCGGAGTTTCAGGTGCGCTGGCGCTGGCAGGAAAATGACGTGGCGATCTGGGATAACCGCGTGACGCAGCACTACGCCAACGCGGATTATCTGCCGCAGCGGCGCATCATGCACCGCGCGACCATTCTGGGGGATAAACCTTTTTACAAGGCCTGAGGCTTAGGCTTCGAACGCCTGCGTTAACTGCTCCAGCTGTTCCTGCGCATCCAGCCAGGTCATTTCCGTCTCTTCCAGTGCGGATTTGGCCTGGCTTTGCTTTTGCAGGCAGTCGGTCAACTCGGCCTTGCGGCTGATGTCGTACAGCGCGGGATCCGCCAGCTGTTCCTCCACCGCCGCCAGTTCGGCGCCCAGTTTTTCCATCTGCTGTTCCAGCTTGGCGATCTGCTTGCGCAGCGGTTGGGTTTGCGTACGGAACTCCGCCTCGCGGCGTTTTTGATCCTTGCGCGCCTGCGCGCTGTTGCCGCCGCTCTCTTTTTCCGGCGCGTCCTGCTGGCTTTCCTGGCGCTGCAGGTCGACAAGCCACTGCTGATAATCGTCGAGATCGCCCTCGAAAGGCTCGACCTGGCCATCGTGCACCAGGTACAGATCGTCGGTGGTGGAGCGCAGCAGGTGACGGTCGTGGGATACCACCACCAACGCGCCTTCGAAATCGATCAGCGCCTCGGTCAGCGCCTGACGCATGTCGAGATCCAGGTGGTTGGTTGGTTCATCGAGCAGCAGCAGGTTCGGGCGCTGCCAGACGATCAGCGCCAGCACCAGCCGCGCCTTCTCGCCGCCGGAGAAACGCTCGGTCATTTCGCTGACCTTGTCGCCCTGGAAGCCGAAACCGCCCAGATAGTCGCGCAGCTGCTGCTCCAGCACCCTTGGGGCGATGCGGCTCAGGTGCTGCAGCGGCGATTCGTCGGCGCGCAAAAATTCCAGCTGATGCTGGGCGAAGTAACCCAGCTTGATGCCTTTCGCCAGGCCGATCTCGCCGCTCAGCGGCTCTAGGGTGCCGGCCAGCAGTTTGATCAGCGTCGATTTCCCGGCGCCGTTGCGGCCGAGCAGGCCAATGCGCGAGCCGGGCACCAGGTTCAGCTTGATTGACTTCAGGATCACTTTATCGCCATACCCGGCGCTGACTTTTTCCATACGTAGCAGCGGGTTCGGCAGGCTTTCCGGCGGGCGGAAGCTGAAGGTGAACGGGTTGTCGACGTGCGCCGGGGCTATCAGCTCCATGCGCTCCAGCATCTTGATGCGGCTCTGCGCCTGTTTGGCCTTGGTGGCCTGCGCGCGGAAACGGTCGATATAGCTTTGCAGGTGCGCCACTTTCTCTTGCTGGTGCTGATACAGCGACTGCTGCTGCGCCAGCTTGGTGGCGCGCTGGCGTTCGAACGACGAGTAGTTGCCGGTGTACTCGTTCATCGTCTGCTGTTCGATATGCAGGATCTTGTCGACGATCGGATCGAGGAAGTCGCGGTCGTGCGAGATCAGCACCAGCGTGCCGGGATAGCTTTTCAGCCAGCGCTCCAGCCAGATCACCGCATCGAGATCCAGGTGGTTGGTCGGTTCGTCGAGCAGCAGCAGATCGGAACGGCACACCAGCGCCTGCGCCAGGTTGAGGCGCATGCGCCAGCCGCCGGAAAAGTCGCGCACCGGGCTTTGCAGCTGTTCGTTGGAGAAGCCGAGGCCGTGCAGCAGGCTGGCGGCGCGGGAACGGATGGTCCAGGCGTCGATGGCGTCCAGCTTGCCGTGCAGGGTGGCGATGGCGTGGCCGTCGTTGCGATCGTTGGCCGCCTGCAACTCGGCTTCAAGCTGGCGAAACTCGCGGTCGCCGTCGATAACATACTCGATCGCCGGCACGTCCAGCGCCGGCGTCTCCTGGTTGACCCAGGCCAGCGCCCAGTTGCCGGGGAAGGTGAAACTGCCGCCGTCCGCCGCGATCTCGCCCTTCAGCAGCGACAGCAGCGTGGATTTGCCGCAGCCGTTTTTGCCCACCAAGCCGACCTTCTGACCGGGATTAACCGTCGCCGTGGCGTTGTCCAGCAGGACGCGAATGCCGCGTCGGATTTGTAGCGAGGAGAATACAATCATAAAGCGCCGTATGTTCAGAGTATGTTAAATTATCATTAAGGTAACAGAACGCGCACCGCGCGCTGTTTTTGTCTTTGCGATGCATGGTAACGGAAAACCGCTACCCTGACGACGCTTTGGAGGGGAATGATGTCGCAGCCGCCCAAGGTCTTGCTGCTGTATGCCCATCCGGAATCCCATGACTCGGTGGCGAACCGGGTTTTGCTTCGACCGGCGCAGCAGTTGGAACATGTCACCGTGCACGATCTCTACGCGCACTATCCTGATTTTTTTATCGATATCCATCACGAACAACAGCTGCTGCGTGAGCATCAGGTCATCGTGTTTCAGCATCCTCTCTATACCTACAGCTGCCCGGCGCTGCTGAAGGAGTGGCTGGATCGCGTGCTGGCGCGCGGCTTCGCCAGCGGCGTGGGCGGAAATGCGCTGGCGGGCAAGTACTGGCGCTCGGTGATCACCACCGGCGAGCCGGAAGGCGCCTACCGCACCGGCGGTTATAACCACTATCCGATGGAAGATATCCTGCGGCCGTTCGAGCTGACCGCCGGGATGTGCCATATGCATTGGTTGACGCCGTTCGTGGTGTATTGGGCGCGGCGGCAAAAGCCGGAGGTGCTGCGCAGCCATGCGGACGCCTACGGGGACTGGCTGAGCCACCCGCTGCCGCACGGAGGACGATGATCATGGAAGGATCGACCTTACTGACCGCCATTTTGCTGTTCCTGTTTGCCGCGGTGGTGACGGTGCCGATCGCCCGTCGTCTGGGGATTGGCGCGGTGCTGGGCTATCTGATCGCCGGTATCGCCATCGGCCCGTGGGGATTGGGCTTCATTCGCGACGTTGACGAGATCCTGCACTTCTCCGAACTGGGCGTGGTGTTCCTGATGTTCATCATCGGCCTGGAGCTGAACCCCAGCAAGCTGTGGGAGCTGCGGCGCTCGATCTTCGGCGCCGGCGCCGGCCAGGTGTTGATCACCGCGGCGGTGCTGGGCGCGTTGCTGTACCTGACGAACTTCGCCTGGCAGGCGGCGGTGATAGGCGGTATCGGCCTGGCGATGTCTTCCACCGCCATGGCGCTGCAGCTGATGCGCGAAAAGGGCATGAATCGCAACGAAGGAGGGCAGCTGGGTTTCTCGGTACTGCTGTTCCAGGATATGGCGGTGATCCCGGCGCTGGCGTTGATCCCCATTCTGGCCGGCGCCGGCGGCACCAGCGACGACTGGGCGAAGATCGCGCTCAAGGTGGCGGCGTTCGGCGGCATGCTGATCGGCGGCCGCTTCCTGCTGCGGCCGCTGTTCCGCTATATCGCCGCTTCCGGCGTGCGCGAGATTTTCACTGCCGCGGCGCTGTTGCTGGTGCTCGGCTCGGCGCTGTTTATGGAGACGCTTGGCCTGTCGATGGCGCTCGGCACTTTCATTGCCGGCGTGCTGCTGGCGGAGAGCGAATACCGCCACGAACTGGAGATCTCCATCGAGCCGTTTAAAGGGCTGCTGCTGGGGCTGTTCTTTATCTCGGTGGGCATGGTGTTGAATATCGGCGTGCTCTACACCCATCTGGCCGAGGTGTTGATCGGTGTACTGGCGCTGGTGGCGGTGAAATCCGGTGTGCTCTACGGCGTGTCGCGCCTGTTCGGCCTGCGTAGTTCGGTGCGCCTGCAGTTTGCCGGCGTGCTCAGCCAGGGCGGTGAGTTTGCCTTCGTGCTGTTTTCTGCGGCGGGCACGCAAAAGGTGCTGCAGCCGGATCAACTCTCTTTGCTGCTGGTGGTGGTGACGCTGTCGATGATGACCACACCGCTACTCATGCAGGCCATCGACCGCATTTTGGCGCGCCGCTATAACGCCAAAGGCGAAGACGAGGAGACGCCGTACGTAGAGGACGACGATCCGCAGGTGATCATCGTTGGCTTCGGGCGTTTCGGCCAGGTGATCGGCCGCCTGTTGATGGCCAACAAAATGCGCATTACCGTATTGGAACGCGACGTCAGCGCCGTTGGCGTGCTGCGGCGTTACGGATATCAGGTTTATTACGGCGACGCCACCGAGCTGGAGCTGCTGCGCGCGGCGGGCGCCGAAAAGGCCAAGTCGATCGTGATCACCTGCAATGAGCCGGAAGACACCATGGAGATCGTGCGGCTGTGCCAGCAGCACTTCCCGAATCTGAGTATTCTGGCGCGGGCACGCGGCCGCGTGGAGGCGCATGAGTTGCTGCAGGCGGGCGTGAAACAGTTCAGCCGCGAGACCTTCTCCAGCGCGCTGGAACTGGGGCGCAAGGCGTTGATGGAGTTGGGCATGCACCCGCATCAGGCCTTCCGCGCCCAGCAGCATTTTCGCCGCCTGGATATGCGCATGCTGCGTGAACTGATGCCGCCGCATCAGGGCGACGTGGCGCAAATTTCTCGCGTGAAAGAGGCGCGGCGCGAGCTGGAAGAGCTGTTCCATCGCGAAATGCAAAAAGAAAGTCGCCAGTTTGACGGCTGGGATGAATACGAATAAGCGGGAGCATAACGATGTCTGCAACACGTAAGAGATTTATCGCCGGAGCGGTGTGCCCGAGCTGTAGCGCCATGGATACGCTGGCGGTATGGCGGGAGGATCAGGTGGAAGTGGTGGAGTGCGTCAAGTGCGGCCATCACCAGCGCCAGACCGAACAACAGGTGGAAAAACACGTTCGACCGCAAGAGCAGGTGATCGGCATTTTTCAGCCGAAGTAGCGTTTTTTTATCCCGAAGGGTACAGCGAGGCAGATTTCCGTTACAATCTGTCCGGAAAAGGCGCGCATCCTGATAACGGTGCGCGTCCTAGTAGCCAACGGTAGGAGATATCATGAAAGTAGCAAAAGACTTGGTGGTCAGCCTGGCTTACCAAGTACGTACAGAAGACGGTGTTTTGGTTGATGAGTCTCCGGTGAGCGCACCGCTGGACTATCTGCACGGGCATGGTTCTCTGATCGCAGGTCTGGAAAAAGCGCTCGAAGGCCACGACGTTGGCGATCGTTTTGACGTTCACGTCGGCGCGAACGACGCGTACGGCAACTACGACGAAAACCTGGTGCAGCGCGTACCGAAAGACGTCTTCATGGGCGTTGACGAACTGCAGGTCGGCATGCGTTTCCTGGCTGACACCGATCAGGGCCCGGTACCGGTTGAAATCACCGAAGTTGACGGCGACCACGTGGTGGTTGACGGCAACCACATGCTGGCCGGCCAAAACCTGAACTTCAACGTGGAAGTTGTCGCGATCCGCGAAGCGACCGCAGAAGAACTGGCACACGGTCACGTACACGGCGAGCACGACCATCACCACGAACACGGTGAAGGCTGCTGCGGCGGTCACGGCCACAGCCACGATCACGACCATGGTCACGACCACGGTAAAGGCGGTTGCGGTAACGGCGGTTGCGGCTGCCACTAAGCAGAACGCGATCACGAGACAAGAGGGCGGCCATCGGCTGCCCTTTTTTATGCGCGGCGCACCGGGCGCCGAACAGCACGACAGGACATGTCATGGCCACCATGAAAGACGTTGCGCGCCGAGCCGGCGTTTCCACGGCCACCGTCAGCCGGGTGATCAATAATACCGCCTACGTTGAGCCGGTGACCCGCGAACGCGTCGAGAAGGCGATGCGCGAGTTTAACTACCACCGCAACGCCGCCGCGCTGGCGCTGGCGAAAAGAAGCGGCAATATGCTGGGGTTGCTGACCGGCAACCTCGACGATCCGTTTTTTTCACGCCTGGCGCGGGGCGTGGAAGACATCACGCGACAGGCCGGCGTGCGTTTGATGTTGTGCAGCGGCGGGCATCAGGCCGAACTGGAAAAAAGCGGCCTCGACTTTCTCATCAATCAGGGATGCGAAGCCATCGTGGCGCACGTCACGCGCATGGGGGAGGAGGAGCTGCTGCGCTACGCCGCCCACACGCCCGCGCTGGTGCTGATCAACCGTTACCTGCCCGCCATCGCCAACCGTTGCATCTGGCTCGACAACGCCAATGCGGCGCAGACGGCGACCAAGCTGCTCATTCGTCAGGGGCATCGGAGAATCGCCTGCGTGACGACGGATCTGCCGATCGACGACCGCGCGCAGCGGTTAGCGGGTTACCGCCAGGCCATGGCCGCCGGCGGCATTGAGGTGCCCGGCAGCTGGATCATCAGTGTGCCCTTCAATGAAAGAGGGGGCGAACTGGCGGCCGAGCGCGTTCTGGCCAGCGACCAACGCTTCACCGCCGCAGTGACGTTCAACGACGTGATGGCCGCCGGCATGATGCGCACCTGCCACCAACGGCAAGTTCAGTTGCCTGAAGCGCTGTCAATCGTCGGTTTTGACGACATTGCCCTGGCGAAATATCTCCACCCCGCGTTGACCACCGTGCATTACCCTATCGAAAAAATGGCCCGCCGCGCCGCGCGTCTGGCGCTACAAATCCACAGCGGCAGCGACGTCGCGCCGCAGAACAACCGCTTTTCGGCCGAACTTATCCTGCGAGACTCCGTCGCCGATGGTGAGAGGACTGAGCAAAGCAAGCGCGGCGAATGAGAGGCGGCTCACATAACGCCATCTCATGAAACCGATTACATGGCCAGGGGCCTGCGCTCACATCCTCCGATTACCAAAGCCATTACGCTGTTGCAGTACCCCCCTCTTCAACAGGAGCCGTATATGGATAATAAGAAAACGCTCAACCTTGGGCTGGCGACGCTGCCGATTGTGGCCATGCTGTTGCTGCTCATCATCGGCTATGGCCAGTTTGGCCTGCGCATTGAACCGCTGCTGCTGATGTCCGCCGCCATCGCTGCCGCGTTGGCCTGGTGGCAAGGCTACCGCTGGGATGACATCATCGGGGCCATCGTGGCCAAGCTGGCTAAGGCGATGCCGGTGATCATGATCCTGATCTGCGTGGGCGGGCTGATCGGCACCTGGATGATCAGCGGCACAATCCCTTACATGGTGTATTGGGGGCTGAAGCTGATTAGCCCGCAATACATTCTGATCGCCGCGTTCTTCATCACCAGCGTGATCTCGGTGTGCACCGGTACCTCGTGGGGGGCGGCCGGCACCGTGGGCGTGGCGCTGATGGGCGTGGCCGCCGGTCTGGACGTGCCGCTGGCCGCCGCGGCCGGGGCGGTGGTGTCCGGCGCCTACTTCGGCGACAAAATTTCCCCGTTGTCCGATTCGACGAACTTCGCGGCTATCGTCGCGGATACCGATCTCTACAGCCATATCCAGCATCTGATGTACACGACGCTGCCGAGCTTCATCCTGGCCGCCGTGGTGTACCTGATCGCCGGCCACACCGGCGCGGTGGGCAGCGTGGCAACGCCGGAAAAAGTGACCGAAATCGTCAGCGCGCTTGAGGGGTTGTACCATTTCAATCTGCTGTTGATCCTGCCGCCGGTGCTGGTGCTGTGGGGCGCGGTGACCAAACGGCCGGTGATCCCCGTCATGCTGGCCGCCTGCGCGCTGGCGATCGCCATCGGCGTCGCGCTGCAGGGTTTTAGCCTGCAACAGGGGCTGAATGCGTTGATGGACGGTTTCAATCTGTCGATGTTCGCCAGCCAGGGCCATAACGTTGAAGGGATCGTCGCCGATGTGCCGCGCCTGCTGAACCGCGGCGGCATGTTCTCGATGATGAGTACGATCCTGCTGGTGTTCTGCGCCTTTTCCTTCGCCGGCGCCTTGACGCTGACCGGCGCGCTGACGGTGATCATCAGCCGGCTGCTGAAAGTGGTGCACACCACCGGTCAACTGATCGCCGCTACCGTTGCCACCACCATCCTGGTGACCGGCGCGACCAGCGACGGCAAGCTGGCGCTGCTGATCCCGGCGGAGCTGTTCAAAGGGGCCTATCGACGCATGGGGCTGGACAACAAAAACCTGTCGCGCACCGTCGAAGATGCGGGCACCGTCATCGAGCCGCTGATCCCGTGGACGGCCGCCGGTATTTACATGGCGACCACGCTGGGAGTGAGCACGCTCGATCTGCTGCCGTGGGCGATCCAATGTTATGTCGCAGTGGTGTTCGCCCTGATTTATGGCTTCACCGGCTTCGGTATCGCCAAACTCCAACCTCAGAACGACTTGCAGCGTAAGGAAGCCTGACATGACGAGTCATTTCAACGCCATCATCGATCGCCACAATACCGGCTCCGTGAAGTGGGACTTCATCGACCGCTATCTGCAACTGGACGGCAGCGAATTGTTGCCGATGTGGGTGTCCGATTTCGACTTTCCATGCCCGCCGGAGGTGCAACAGGCGCTGCATCAGCGGGTGGACCACGGCGTCTTTGGCTACAGCGAACGCGACGACGCCTACTACCAGGCGGCGATCGACTGGTTTGCCAAGCGGCACGACTTGCCGCTGCGGCGCGAGTGGTTCACGTCGATTGAAGGGGTGGTGCCGGGGTTGGCGATGCTGATCCAACTGCTCAGCAAGCCGGGGGACGGCGTGGTGGTGCAGGGGCCGTACTATGGCTCGTTCGCCAAGATAGTCACCATGAACGGCAGAGAGGTGATTGAAAATCCGCTGCTGGAAACCCCGCAGGGATACCGGATCGATTTCGACCAGCTGGCCGCCTGCCTGGCGCAGCGCAAACCGCCGCTGTTGTTGCTGTGCAATCCGCACAATCCGACCGGCCGTTGCTGGCGCCGCGAGGAACTGGAGCGGCTCATGGCGATCTGCCACGCCCACGATGTCACGGTGATCTCCGATGAAATTTGGGCCGATCTGCTGCTGCCCGGCGAGACGTTTACATCGGTGTTGCATCTGGACGAGGAATATCGCGAGCGGGTGATTGCGGCGACGTCCGCCAGCAAAACCTTCGGACTCTCTTCGCTGCGCATTTCGAATTTCCTGATCCCCAATGCCCGGCTGCGGCAGGCGTTTGTCGATCGGCTGAACGCCCACGGGCTGGATGTATTCAACGCGCTGTCGATGACGGCGGCGACCGCGGCCTATCAACGGGGCGCTGCCTGGCTTGATGAGCTGCTCGACTACCTGGCGGAGAATCGGCGCTGGTTTGAGCAGGCGCTGGCGGCCGCCGCGCCCTGGTGCACGATGACCCAGGCTGAAGGGACTTATCTCGCCTGGCTGGATTGCCGTGCACTGGGTTTGAACGATGCTGACTTACAGCAGGCGCTGGTGGCGGTGGCGAAGCTGGCGCCGTCGATGGGCAGCGGTTTCGGCCCGGAGGGGAGCGGTTTTATCCGCATCAACCTGGGGTGCCCGCGCCGCTATCTCGAGCGTGCCGTCGACGGGTTGGCACGCCTGAAATAACCGCGCAGCGGGCCCTCAATAGTGCGGCGGAGGGGTTTCTTCCGATTGCGAGGCGATCATTGAGGTTTGGGTCGAGCGCAGCTTGTCGGTCAACATGCGCAGGTGTTCGCGCATCTTCAGCATTTCCATCTGATGCTGGATGA
This sequence comes from Serratia sp. PGPR-27, assembly GCF_022678525.1. Classification (NCBI taxonomy): domain Bacteria; kingdom Pseudomonadati; phylum Pseudomonadota; class Gammaproteobacteria; order Enterobacterales; family Yersiniaceae; genus Serratia; species Serratia sp. PGPR-27. The sequence continues at coordinate 57,508 of NZ_JALBYS010000032.1, forward strand.
CGGTCTGGTTGAGCTCTTCGATGGTGAGCTCTTGGAAGGCCTGGCGGCTCTCCAGTTCTTCAAGCCGCTGTAGCAGGCGTTGAATGTCGGCGTTGTGCATGAGGCTACCTCTGACGCGATAAAATCCTGATTCGGCGTTATGGTAACAGCTGACGCCGGGTTTGCTCGCGCTATTTCTCCTGGCGGCGCGCAACGTTGCGATCGGCAGTGTAAAGTGCTGAAAAGTTGCACGCCCGATACGTCGTTTTTTGCTAACCTCGCCGAATATTCTGCAAGAAAAATCTGATTTATCATGCGAGTAGCACACAGGGGGAAACTTCTTGGCAAAGCGGGAGTCACACTTTGACTCGATTGGTTACCTGTGCGACTGTTTTGTTTTGTTTCAGGCAGCTATAGTAGCCCGGTTATCTTACCTAATGATTGTTTGGGGCATTGCTTCAGACACTGGAGAAATGGATGAAATCTTTGTTTAAAGTCACGCTTCTGGCAACCACCATGGCTTTTGCTCTGAATGCGACCCAGGTCATGGCAGCCGATGCCGCCAAACCGGCAGAAGCCGCTAAACCAGCGGACGCGGCGGCAGCACCGAGCACCGGCAAGTTCAAAAACGACGACGAGCAAGCCGCTTATGCACTGGGCGCCTCTCTCGGCCGTTACATGGACAACTCTCTGAAAGAGCAAGAGAAGCTGGGCATCAAGCTGGACAAAGATCAGCTGATCGCCGGCGTTCAGGACGCGTTCGCCAACAAGAGCAAGCTGAACGACGCCGACATCGAGAAGACCCTTCAGGGCTTCGAAGCGCGCGTGAAGGCTTCCGCGCAGGCGAAGATGGAACAGGACGCCAAGGACAACGAAACCAAAGGCGCTAAGTACCGCGACAGCTTCGCGAAAGAAAAAGGCGTGAAGAAAACCGAATCCGGCCTGCTGTACCAGGTAGAGAAACCGGGCGCGGGTGAAGCACCGAAAGACAGCGACACCGTGGTAGTAAACTACAAAGGCACCCTGACCGACGGTACTGAGTTCGATAACTCCTACACCCGCGGCGAGCCGCTGTCGTTCCGTCTGGATGGCGTGATCCCGGGCTGGACCGAAGGCCTGAAGCACATCAAGAAAGGCGGCAAAATCAAGCTGGTGATCCCGCCGGCATTGGCCTACGGCAAAACCGGCGTTCCGGGCATCCCGGCTAACTCCACGCTGGTGTTCGACGTTGAGCTGCTGGACGTGAAAGCGGCGCCGAAAGCCGACGCTAAAGCCGAAAAATCGGCTGACGCGAAAGCAGACGCTAAAGCGAAATAATCTCGTCGCTCTGTTTGCCACCGCCGCGGATGCCCTCCGCGGCGGTTTTCATTTCGACCGCCGCCGCTTCTCTCTCCATTGAACGCTTGACGCCTGCCGGGCATCGGGCTTAACGTCAATACCACGCGCAAACGCAAGGACTTTGCTCCGGCCGCTTTGCTAGACTAATAATTCTGACTTATCAGTCATGCGTCTGCCCCTTAGGGCGTGTACCTAAAATTGTTCCCGGCCGCCTCGCCCGCGGATGTCATCGTGCCGTTTATGCTGCTCTCAGCCAGCCGCGCTGCGGCGTGCCGACGACGGCAGCGATCCGGTTCGAGCGGTTTTAGCTGCGCCCCCTGGCACAGGCGATCTATGAGGGTGGTATCTTCGATGTCGAATTCGCTTTTATCCAGCGAAGCCAGCGAACTTGATTTGCTGAATGAACGTCCGTTTACTCAAACGGATCATGAAATCCTGAAATCCTATGAAGCGGTGGTCGATGGGCTGGCGATGTTGATCGGCGGCCACTGTGAGATCGTATTGCACGCGCTGGAAGATCTGAACAGCTCAGCGGTGCGCATCGCCAACGGGGAACATACCGGGCGTAAAATCGGTTCGCCGATCACCGACCTGGCGCTGCGCATGCTGCACGACATGGCCGGCGACGACAGCAGCGTGTCGAAAGCCTACTTCACCCGCGCCAAGAGCGGCGTGCTGATGAAGTCGGTGACCATCGCCATTCGCAATCGCGAACAGCGGGTAATCGGCTTGTTGTGCATCAACATGAACCTCGATGTGCCGTTCTCGCAGATCATGCAGACCTTTATGCCGCCGGCCACGCAGGACGTGCCGTCGTCGGTGAATTTCGCGTCTTCAGTCGACGATCTGGTGGCGCAGACGCTGGAGTTCACCATCGAAGAGGTGAATGCCGATCGCTCGGTATCCAATAACGCCAAGAACCGCCAGGTAGTGCTAAACCTCTATGAGAAAGGCATCTTCGACATCAAGGATGCGATCAATCAGGTGGCGGATCGCCTGAATATCTCCAAACACACCGTGTATTTGTACATTCGCCAGTTCAAGAGCGGCGATCTGTTGGGAAACGACCGTTGATGCTCGATTATTGTCTGTTGGTCACCGGCCCGGCTTACGGCACGCAGCAGGCCAGCAGCGCCTATCAGTTCGCTCAGGCCCTGCTGGCGAAAGGGCACCGGCTTTCCAGCGTCTTTTTCTACCGTGAAGGGGTGTTGAACTCCAACCAGCTGACCGCGCCCGCCAGCGATGAGTTCGACCTGGTGCGCGGTTGGGCGCAGCTGGCTCAGCAACACGGCGTGGCGCTCAACGTCTGCGTGGCCGCCGCGTTGCGCCGCGGCGTCGCCGACGAGCAGGAGGCGGCGCAGCAGGGGCTGGCAAGCGCCAACCTGCAGCCCGGTTTTACCCTGAGCGGGTTGGGTTCCCTGGCCGAAGCGTCGCTAAGTTGCGACCGTCTGGTGCAGTTCTGAGGATAGGATGAAACGAGTCGCTTTTGTTTTCACCCATGGGCCGCACGGCGGCGCCAGCGGCAGGGAAGGGCTGGATGCGCTGCTCGCCACGTCGGCGCTCAGTGAAGATGTGGGGGTGTTTTTTGTCGGCGATGGCGTATTGCAGCTGTTGCCGGGCCAACAGCCGGAAAAGATTTTGGCGCGCAATTACATTGCCACCTTTGGCGTGCTGCCGCTGTATGACGTGGAGCGGTGCTATCTGTGCCAGGCTTCACTGCAGGAACGCGGACTGAGCCAGGTGACCGATTGGGTGCTGGACGCCGAGGTGCTGGCGCCGGACGAACTGCGCCGCGAACTGGCCGGCTACGACGCCGTGATGACGTTTTAGGATCCTCTGATGCTGTATACCCTGAGCCATTCGCCAAACCAATGTGACCTGCCTGCGCTGCTGCGCCTGACGGCGCAGGGCGACGCGCTGTTGCTGCTGCAGGACGGCGTGCTGGCAGGCCTTGCCGGCAGCGCTCATCTTGAATTGCTGCTCGCCGCCCCCATATCCCTTTATGCGCTGCAGGACGACCTGGAAGCCCGGGGATTGGTTGGTCATTTTTCGCACAAAATCACTGTCGTCGGCTATAATCACTTCGTTGAATTAACCGAACAACACCGCAGCCAAATGGCCTGGTGATGAGAGTGATGTTGTATATTTCTTGACACCCATACTGGTCAGCCATAAAATTCTGCGTCCTCGTACTTTGCCAGTAGTGCATACGAGGGGATTTATCACATGTTTACGAAGCTAGTACGAAGCAAAAACCAGGAGCTTTTTTAATGGCAACAATTAACCAGCTGGTTCGCAAACCACGCTCTGTGAAGGCTGCTAAAAGCAACGTTCCAGCGCTGGAAGCCTGCCCGCAGAAACGTGGCGTATGCACCCGCGTATATACCACTACCCCGAAAAAACCAAACTCCGCACTGCGTAAAGTTTGCCGTGTGCGTTTGACCAACGGTTTCGAAGTGACTTCCTACATCGGTGGCGAAGGCCACAACCTGCAGGAACACTCCGTAATCCTGATCCGTGGCGGTCGTGTAAAAGACTTGCCAGGTGTGCGTTACCACACCGTCCGTGGTGCACTTGACTGCTCCGGTGTTAAAGACCGTAAGCAAGCTCGTTCCAAGTACGGCGTGAAGAAGCCAAAGGCTTAATGGTTCTCCGTTAAGTAAGGCCAAACGTTTTAACTTTAATGTCAAAATAAACTCGTAGAGTTTTGGACAATCCTGAATTAACAACGGAGTATTTCCATGCCACGTCGTCGCGTAATCGGCCAACGTAAAATCCTGCCAGATCCTAAGTTCGGATCTGAGCTGCTGGCCAAATTTGTAAATATCCTGATGGTAGACGGTAAAAAATCTACTGCAGAAGCAATCGTCTATACCGCGCTGGAGACCCTGGCTCAGCGTTCTGGTAAAGATCACCTGGAAGCTTTCGAAGTCGCTCTCGACAACGTTCGCCCGACTGTAGAAGTTAAGTCGCGTCGCGTTGGCGGTTCTACTTATCAGGTACCAGTTGAAGTCCGCCCGGTTCGTCGTAATGCTCTGGCAATGCGTTGGATCGTTGATGCTGCACGTAAACGCGGTGATAAATCCATGGCTCTGCGCCTGGCGAACGAGCTGTCTGACGCAGCAGAGAACAAAGGTTCTGCTGTTAAGAAGCGTGAAGACGTTCACCGTATGGCCGAAGCCAACAAGGCGTTCGCCCACTACCGCTGGTAATCATCCGGCTGTAGTCATGCTAACCAAGCGGGCGCGTCAAATCGGCCCGCTTGGGTTAACTGAACTTGAACGCCCTAGGAATAGAGGAATCAAATGGCTCGTACAACACCCATTGCACGCTACCGTAACATCGGTATCAGTGCTCACATCGACGCCGGTAAAACCACCACTACCGAACGTATTCTGTTCTACACCGGTGTAAACCACAAAATCGGTGAAGTCCATGACGGCGCTGCCACCATGGACTGGATGGAACAGGAGCAGGAGCGTGGTATTACCATCACTTCTGCAGCGACTACTGCCTTCTGGTCTGGTATGGCCAAGCAGTTCGAACCGCATCGCGTAAACATCATCGACACCCCAGGGCACGTTGACTTCACCATCGAAGTAGAACGTTCCATGCGTGTGCTGGATGGCGCGGTAATGGTTTACTGTGCTGTTGGTGGTGTTCAGCCACAGTCTGAAACCGTATGGCGTCAGGCTAACAAATACAAAGTGCCACGTATCGCGTTCGTTAACAAAATGGACCGTATGGGCGCTAACTTCCTGAAAGTTGTAGGCCAGATCAAAACTCGTCTGGGCGCCAACCCTGTTCCTCTGCAGCTGGCTATCGGCGCAGAAGACAAATTCACCGGCGTTATCGACCTGGTGAAGATGAAGGCGATCAACTGGAACGAAGAAGACGCAGGCGTAACCTTCGAATACGAAGACGTGCCGGCTGACATGATGGATCTGGCTGAAGAATGGCGCCAGAACCTGATCGAGTCCGCTGCGGAAGCTTCCGAAGAGCTGATGGAAAAATACCTGGGCGGCGAAGAGCTGACCGAGGAAGAAATCAAATCCGCTCTGCGTCAGCGCGTGCTGAACAACGAAATCATCCTGGTTACCTGTGGTTCTGCGTTCAAGAACAAAGGCGTACAGGCGATGCTGGATGCGGTAATCGAATACCTGCCGGCACCAACTGACGTTCCTGCGATCAACGGTATCCTGGACGATGGCAAAGATACTCCGGCTGAGCGTCACGCAAGTGATGACGAGCCGTTCTCTGCGCTGGCGTTCAAAATCGCTACCGACCCGTTCGTGGGTAACCTGACCTTCTTCCGCGTGTACTCCGGCGTTGTTAACTCCGGCGACACCGTGCTGAACTCCGTTAAGGCTGCGCGCGAGCGTTTCGGCCGTATCGTTCAGATGCACGCTAACAAGCGTGAAGAGATCAAAGAAGTTCGCGCAGGCGACATCGCCGCTGCGATCGGTCTGAAAGACGTGACCACCGGGGACACCCTGTGTGATCCAGACTCTCCAATCATCCTGGAGCGTATGGAATTCCCTGAGCCGGTAATCTCTATCGCCGTTGAACCAAAAACCAAAGCTGACCAAGAAAAAATGGGTCTGGCTCTGGGCCGTCTGGCTAAAGAAGACCCGTCATTCCGCGTATGGACTGACGAAGAGTCTAACCAGACCATCATCGCCGGTATGGGTGAACTGCACCTCGACATCATCGTTGACCGCATGAAGCGTGAATTCAACGTTGAAGCTAACGTGGGCAAACCTCAGGTAGCTTACCGCGAAGCGATTCGCGCGAAGATTACCGATGTTGAAGGTAAGCACGCCAAGCAGTCTGGTGGTCGCGGTCAGTACGGTCACGTTGTGATCGACATGTACCCACTGGAGCCGGGCTCTAACCCGAAAGGTTACGAGTTCATCAACGACATCAAAGGTGGTGTAATTCCTGGCGAATACATCCCTGCCGTTGATAAAGGCATCCAGGAGCAGCTGAAGTCTGGTCCGTTGGCTGGTTACCCGGTAGTAGACATGGGTATTCGTCTGCACTTCGGTTCTTACCACGACGTTGACTCCTCTGAACTGGCGTTTAAACTGGCCGCGTCTATCGCCTTTAAAGAAGGCTTTAAGAAAGCGAAACCAGTTCTGCTTGAGCCTATCATGAAGGTTGAAGTTGAGACTCCAGAAGAGAACACCGGTGACGTTATCGGTGACTTGAGCCGTCGTCGCGGCATGCTGCGTGGTCAGGAATCTGAAGTGACTGGCGTTAAGATCCACGCTGAAGTACCGTTGTCCGAAATGTTCGGCTACGCAACTCAGCTGCGTTCTCTGACTAAAGGTCGCGCATCATACACCATGGAATTCCTGAAGTATGATGATGCACCGAACAACGTCGCTCAGGCCGTAATCGAAGCCCGTGGCAAATAAGCCGCAGGGTTAAAACCAAAGTCCCGTGCTCTCTCCAGAAGGGGAGAGCGCTATAGTAAGGAATATAGCCGTGTCTAAAGAAAAATTTGAACGTACAAAACCGCACGTTAACGTTGGTACTATCGGCCACGTTGACCACGGTAAAACTACCCTGACTGCAGCGATCACCACCGTACTGGCTAAAACCTACGGCGGTTCTGCACGTGCTTTCGACCAGATCGATAACGCGCCAGAAGAAAAAGCTCGTGGTATCACCATCAACACCTCCCACGTTGAGTATGACACCCCGACTCGTCACTACGCGCACGTTGACTGCCCAGGGCACGCCGACTACGTGAAAAACATGATCACCGGTGCTGCTCAGATGGACGGCGCGATCCTGGTAGTAGCTGCGACTGACGGCCCAATGCCTCAGACTCGTGAGCACATCCTGCTGGGTCG
>NZ_JALBYS010000033.1:0-64180 GCF_022678525.1 Serratia sp. PGPR-27
GATCTACACACAGAGGCCATCGTCGGCAGCGTCAGATGTGTATAAGAGACAGGTTATTTGGTTGATGCTTCGAAGCGACGCAGCAGTACGTCACCGCGCTGCACGGCCGCGTCCAACGCCTGCTGAGGCGTTTTCTTGCCGGTCCACACGCCTTCCAGCTCCTCATCCACCACGCTGCGGATCTGCGGCATGTTGCCCAGGCGCAGGCCCTTGGTGAACGGCAACGGCGGCTTGTTCAGCATCTGGCGAGTGGCGACGTCGGCGCCCGGGTTCTTGTCATAGAAGCCCTGCTGCTTGGTCAGGTCGTAAGCCGCGGTGGTGATCGGCAGATAGCCGGTCTTCTGGTGCCATTCGGCGGCGATTTCCGGCTGCGCCAGGTACTGCAGGAATTCGGCTACGCCCTTGTAGGTGGCGGCGTCTTTGCCGTTCATCACCCACAGGCTGGCCCCGCCAATGATGGCGTTCTGCGGCACGTTTTTCGCGTCAGCGTCGTACGGCATCATGCCGACGCCGTAGTTGAATTTGGCGTAGTGCTTGATGTCCGCCAGCGAACCGGAAGAGGCGGTGGTGATGGCGCAATCGCCGTTGTAGAACTTCTCGGTGGATTCGTCTTTGCGGCCGAAGTAGGTGAAATCACCCTTCTTGTTCATCGCTTCGAGCAGCGCGATATGCTTGACCTGCAGCGGTTGGTTGAACTCCAGCTTGGCACTGGTGCCGCCGAAACCGTTGTTTTCACTGGCGAACGGCACGCCGTGCCAGGCGCTGAAGTTCTCCAGTTGGATCCAACCTTGCCAGCCGCTGGCGTAACCGCACTTCATGCCGGCTTCGCGCAGCTTGGCGGTATCCGCCGCCAGTTCCTGCCAGGTTTTCGGCGGTTGATCCGGGTTCAGGCCGGCCTTTTTGAAGGCGTCTTTGTTGTAGTACAGCACCGGCGTGGAGCTGTTGAACGGCTGCGACAGCAGATGCCCGCTCTTGTTGTCGGTGTAATAGCCGGCCACCGTCGGCACGAACACCGATTCGTCGAAGTTGATACCGGCCTCTTTAAACACTTCGTAGACCGGCTTGATGGCTTTGCTGGCCATCATGGTGGCGGTGCCCACTTCGTAAACCTGCAAGATCGCCGGCGCCTTGCCGGAGCGGTAAGCGGCGATACCCGCCGCCAGGCTCTGTTCGTAGTTGCCTTTATAAACCGGCACAATCTTGACGTCGCTGTGCGACTGGTTGAAGCGATCCGCCAGAGAGTCCACTTCTTTACCCAGTTCGCCTTCCATCGAATGCCAGAACGGGATTTCTGTCGCCGCCAGCGCCTGGGCGCTGACCGCCAGGGTCAATGCGACGCACAGCGTGGTTTTGCGAATAGCGTAGGTGAGCATGCCTAACTCCTGAAAAAGCTGGTGTAAAAGCGCGTGAGCGAAAAGAATCAGTTTTTTGTTCGGAAGCTAACATGCCATGCGCGGATGACAGAAAAATAACCGTTAGATGACAGCCACATGACGGCAAGGTGAAGTGAAGATGGCGGTTTGATGTCGGCGGCGGGCATCGGCTCCGCCGCCGCGAGGCTTACAGCGAACGGCGCAGGCGCGCGACCGCTTCTTGCATCTGCTGCTCGGTGGCGGTGGCGAACGACAGGCGGAAGGTCGAACGATCCGGGTTGTCGGAGAAGAAGTATTCCCCCGGCACGAACACCACGCCCTGCTGCAGCGTGGTGTTCAGCCATTCGGTGGCGTTGAACGGCTGGCGGAAACGCGCCCACAGGAACATGCCGCCCTTCGGTTTATCGAAGGTGATGTAGTCGCCCAGCTCCTGCTCCACCAAACCGGCCAGGATCTCGCCCTTCTGTTTGTAGGCGGCGCGGATCTTGTCGATCTGGGCCGGCAGGCGATCCAGGCCGAGGTAGCATTCGACGATGCTCTGCGACAGGGCGCTGGCGTGCAGATCCGCCGCCTGTTTGATGATCGCCACTTTATGCAGCAGGAACGGCGGCAGGATCGCCCAACCCAGGCGCAGGCCCGGCGCCAGGATCTTGGAGAAGGTCGAGGTATAGATGATGTGGTCGGTATTGCCCAGCACCCGCTGCGACACCTGATGCAGCGTCGGGTGGCGCTCTTCGGTGAAACGCAGCTCGCCGTAAGGATCGTCTTCGATGATCAGGAAGTTATGTTCGGCGGCCAGCTTCACCAGCAGTTCGCGGCGCGCGGCGCTGAGGGTGATGCCGCTCGGGTTGCCGAAGTTCGGCACCACGTACACGCCCTTGATACGCTGGGTTTTCAGCAGCTCGGCCAGCTCTTCCACCACCATGCCGTCGCTGTCGGACGAGACCGACATGATGTTGGCTTCCGCCAGTTCCAGCGTTTGCAGCGCCGCCAAGTAGGTCGGGCGCTCCACCACGAACACGTCGCCCGGGTTGACGATGGCGCGCATCACCAAATCCAGTGCCTGCTGAGAACCGGCGGTGACCATCACCTCTTCCGCGCGCGCGGTGACGCCGCGCTCGGCGCACAGCGCGCAGATGCGCTCACGCAGCAGCGGGCTGCCCTCGGTCAGGCCATACTGGAACGCGCTTTTCGGCTGTTCGGTGATCGCCTGCTGGGTGGCAATGCTCAATCCTTCGAAATCGAACAGCGCATCAGAGGGGATGCCGCCCGCCAGCGAAATGACGTGTTCCATCTTGCTGTGCTTAAGCAATTCACGGATGGCCGAACTTTTTACGTTAACGATGCGCTGCGCGAGTAACCCTTCTGTCTTCATTTCTTCTTCTCGTACCTGATTATTTTAATTCGTAGGGGGGCGGATTAACCGCCCAGATACGCCGACCTCACTGCTTCGTTGGCTAACAATGCAGCCCCCGTATCTTCCAACACCACGCGGCCGTTTTCCAGCACATAACCGCGGTCCGCCAATTTCAGCGCCTGATTGGCGTTTTGCTCCACCAGGAAGATGGTCATGCCCTCTTCCCGCAGCTGCTGAATGATGTCGAAAATCTGCTGGATGATGATGGGCGCCAGCCCAAGCGAAGGTTCGTCGAGCAATAGCAGCTTCGGCTGGCTCATCAGCGCGCGGCCGATGGCCAGCATTTGCTGTTCGCCGCCGGACATGGTGCCGGCGCGCTGGCTTCGGCGCTCCAGCAGGCGCGGGAACAGCGTGAACACCCGTTCGATGCGCTGTTGATACTGCTGGCGATCGGCGAAGAAGCCGCCCATCGCCAGGTTTTCTTCCACCGTCATGCGCGAGAAGACGCGCCGCCCTTCCGGTACGATCGCCACCGCTTCACGCATGATGCGCGAGGTTTGCCACTGGGTGATGTCCTGGCCCTGAAAGACGATGCTGCCTTCGCTGGCGCGCGGTTCGCCGCACAGGGTGCCGAGCAGCGTGGTTTTACCGGCGCCGTTGGCGCCGATTAACGTCACGATTTCGCCCTGACTTATCGTGAGACTGACCTGATGCAGCGCCTGAATTTTGCCGTAATGGGCGGATACCTGATTGAATGACAACATATTATTCTTCGCCCAAATAAGCCCGGATCACGTCCGGGTTGTTGCGGATCTCCGCCGGTGTGCCCTGCGCCAGCGGCGTGCCCTGATTCACCACGTAAATGCGATCGGAAATGCCCATCACCAGCTTCATGTCGTGCTCGATCAGCAGCACCGAGACCTTATGCCGATCGCGCAGCTCGACGATCAGATGATCCAGCTCGTCGGTCTCTTTCGGGTTGAGGCCGGCGGCCGGTTCGTCCAGCATCAGTAGCTCCGGCCGGGTCACCATGCAGCGGGCGATCTCCAGCCGACGCTGCTGCCCGTAGGCCAGGTTGCCCGCAGAACGGTTGGCCATCGATAGCAGGCCGACGCGCTCCAGCCACTCTGCCGCGCGCGCCAGCGCCTCGGCTTCGGCGCGGCGGAAAGCCGGGGTTTTCAACAGCCCGGCGAACACGCCGCTTTTCAGGTGCTGATGCTGCGCCACCAGCAGGTTCTCAATCACCGTCATTTCACGGAACAGCCGCACATGCTGGAAGGTGCGCACCACGCCCATACGGGCAATGGCCTGCCCCGCCAGCCCTTCCAGATGGCGATCGCGCAATTTGATGGTGCCGCCGCTCGGGCGGTAAAAACCGGTCAGGCAGTTGAATACCGTGGTTTTACCGGCGCCGTTGGGGCCGATCAGCGACACGATTTCGCCTTCATTGAGCGTCAACGCCACATTGTTGACCGCCAGCAACCCGCCGAAACGCATCGACAGGCCTTCCACCTGAAGTAAAGGTTGAACGCTCATGCCTGTTCCCCCTTGCCCGCGTGAATGTCCGCCGCCTGCAGCTTCAGCTGCGGCCGTTTCATCGGCAACAGCCCCTGCGGCCGCCAAATCATCATCAGCACCATCAGCGCACCCAGCAGCAACATGCTGTATTCATTCAGATCGCGCATCAGCTCGCGCGACACCACCAGCAGGATCGCCGCCAGAATGACCGCGAACTGCGAGCCCATGCCCCCCAACACCACGATCGCCAATACGAAGGCCGACTCGACGAAGGTGAAGGATTCCGGGCTGACGAAACCCTGGCGCGCGGCGAACAGCGTGCCGGCAAACCCGGCGAAGGCGGCGCTGATGGTAAAGGCGGTCAGCTTGATGCGCGTCGGGCTGAGGCCCAGCGAGCGGCAGGCGATCTCGTCTTCACGCAGCGCTTCCCAGGCGCGCCCGAGCGGCATGCGCAGCAGGCGGTTGATGACGAACAGCGTCAGCACCACCAGCAGCAGCGCCACCAGGTACAGGAACACGATGCGATCGCTCGGATCGTATTTCAGGCCGAAGAAGTTATGGAAGGTATCCCAACCGCCGTCGCGCACGCTGCGGTTGAACTCCAGGCCGAAAAAGGTCGGTTTCGGGATCTGGCTGATGCCGTTCGGCCCGCCGGTGATCTCGGTATTGTTCAGCAGCAGGATGCGCACGATCTCGCCGAAGCCGAGCGTCACGATCGCCAGATAGTCGCCGCGCAGCCGCAGCACCGGGAAACCGAGCAGGAAGCCGAAGGCGGCGGTGACGATACCCGCCAGCGGCAGGCTCTCCCAAAATCCGAAACCGTAATAGTGATTCAGCAGCGCGTAGGTGTAGGCGCCGATGGCGTAGAAACCGCCGTAGCCCAGCACCAGCAGACCGGACAAACCCACCACCACGTTGAGGCCGAGACCCAGCATCACGTAGATCAGCGTCAGGGTGGCGATATCCACCGTGCCGCGCGACACCAGGAACGGCCAGGCAACCGCCGCGACGATGAGCAGAGCCGCCAGCAGCTTTTGCCGCGGCGTGGTGCCGTCGAAGCTCGGCAGCACGAACGCCGGGCCGGAGACCTTTTTCAGGCCCTGCAGCAGCAGCGGGCGCAACAGCTGGAAGAAAAAGACGCTGACGCAGCCGATGCCGATCCACATCCAGCGCACTTCCGCCGCGCCGTGCACCACCAGTTTGGTGCCGTCCAGGCTGAGCTGCATGCCCATCAGGAACGACGCCATCACGAACAGCACCGCCGTGGCGATCAGCGCATTAAGCAGATTGAGTTTCATACTTTCTCAACCTCCGGACGCCCAAGAATGCCGGTCGGCATGATCAGCAGCACCACGATCAGCAACGCGAACGACACCACGTCTTTGTATTCGGTGCTCAAATAAGCGGAGGTCAGCGCTTCCGCCACGCCCAGCACCAGGCCGCCGATCATCGCGCCGGGAATGCTGCCGATGCCGCCCAGGACCGCAGCGGTAAAGGCTTTCATACCGGCCATAAAGCCGATGTAAGGGTTGATGACGCCGTAGAACTGGCCGAGCAACACCCCGGCCACCGCCGCCATCACCGCACCGATGACGAAAGTCAGCGAGATCACCCGGTCGGTGTTGATGCCCAGCAGGCTGGCCATCTTCAGATCTTCCGCGCAGGCGCGGCAGGCGCGGCCCATGCGTGAATAGCGGATAAACAGCGTCAGCGCCAGCATCGCCAGGAAGGTCACGAGCCAGATGGTCAGCTGCATGGTGCTGATGGTGGCGGCGAAGCCGTTGCTTTCCCCCAGCACCCACTGGCCGGTCACCAGGCTGGGCAGCGCCAGATCGCGCGAACCCTGCGTCAGGCTGACGTAGTTTTGCAGGAATATCGACATGCCGATGGCCGAGATCAGCGCAATCAGGCGCTTGGAGTTGCGCACCGGTTTGTAGGCCACCCGCTCGATACTCCAGCCGTAGGCGCTGGCGATGACGATCGAGACCAGGAACGCGGCGCCGATCAGCAACCAGCCGACGTCGATGCCGAGCATCATCAGGGCGGCGATAACGATAAAGGAGACATAGCTGCCGATCATGTACACCTCGCCGTGGGCGAAGTTGATCATGCCGATGATGCCGTAAACCATGGTGTAACCGATGGCGATCAATGCATAGGTGCTGCCCAACGTTAAGCCGTTGAACATCTGCTGCAGAAAATAGAGGAGCTGCTCTGACATACTCTGAACCCTTGGCTGCGAAACCCGCCGACGGAGAACCGGCGGGTAAAGGGAGACGGGGCCGGCAAGCCGACCCGCCGGGCGCAGCGGGCTGCGCCCCACCCTAATCATTATGGCTTATTTGATCGGTGTGGACGTGCCGTTGGCATGCCATTCGAACACGCCGAACTCGAAGCCTTTCAGATCGCCCTTGTCATCCCAGCTCAGCGGCCCCATCACGGTGTCCACCGGCTTGCCGGTTTTCAGATCCTTGACGATGTCCGCCGGCTCCTGGCTGCCGCTGCGCTCCATCCCGGTGGTCAGCGACTGCAGCGCGGCATAGGTGGTCCAGACGAACGGGCCGGTCGGATCCAGCTTCTTGGCCTTCAGCGCATCGACGATCGGCTGGTTGGCGGGCACCTGATCGTAGCGTTTCGGCAGCGTCACCAGCATGCCTTCCGAGGCGGCGCCGGCGATGTTGGACAGCGAGGAGTTGCCCACGCCTTCCGGCCCCATGAAGCGGGTGGTCAACCCGGCCTGTTTGGCCTGACGCAGGATCTGGCCCATTTCCGGGTAGTAACCGCCGAAATACACGAAATCGATATTCTCTTTCTTCAGGCGCGCCACCAGGGTGGAGAAGTCTTTGTCGCCGGCGGTGATGCCTTCGAACATCGCCACTTCGGTACCCTGTTTTTTCAGGCTGTCGCGCACCGAGCGCGCCAGGCCTTCGCCGTATTGCTGCTTATCGTGCACCACGGCGATGCGCTTCGGCTTGATGTCGCTGAGGATGTATTTGGCGGCGGTCGGGCCCTGATCCGAATCCAGACCGGTGGTGCGCAGGATCATCTTGTAGCCGCGAGTGGTCAGATCGGCGTTGGTGGCCGCCGGGGTAATCATGATCACGCCTTCGTCTTCATAGATATCGGACGCCGGCTGAGTGGAAGAGGAACACAGGTGGCCAATCACGTAACGAATGCCGTCGTTGATCACCTTGTTGGCGACCGCAACCGCCTGTTTCGGATCGCAGGCGTCGTCGTATTCCACGCCGACCAGCTTGTCGCCCTTGATGCCGCCCTTGGCGTTGATGTCGGCAATCGCCTGGCGCGCGCCGGTAAACTCCATGTCGCCATACTGCGCGACCGGGCCGGACATCGCCCCGACGATCGCCACCTTGATGTCTTTCGCCATAGCCGCCTGGCTCATGGCCATCGCAATGCAACCCGCCAGCAGTGCCTTACCTGTTGTTAATTTCATCCGCAAATCCCCATCTGTCGTTGTGAACGTACCTGTTGTGTTTGTCTGCGCCCGATCGTTATTGACCGCTTTTGTTATAAGTAATAATGATTTAGGCGCTTTGTCGGCATTATTTTCTAATAAGACTTTATTTTTCATGCCATTAAACAGGAATTTTCTGCTGCAAATCAACTTCATCAGGCAGAAACAAGCGGTGTAAACAGGATAAAATTCGAATTAAATCTGCGCCGTTTACCTTGAGGCGTAGCGCGTTGTGCTGGTTAACAATCCCTTTACTAACTATTTACTCGGAAAATGCCCCGTGCAAAAAACATATTGCACAGTAATCGTACAGAAAAACTTACACAACGCTCTGCGCAAGATCTATTACACTGTCGGCATCATTTAGCTGCGCGGAAATTCTGTATGAAACTGACCATCGAGCGCCTGACCGCGCTGTCCCCGCAAGACCTTATCGATCTCGGTAAAATTTGGCCGCATCAGCAGCCGGAACAGTGGCAGAGCTGGTTGAGCGGCGGCAAGGCGCTGTTTGCCGCCCGCTTCAACGAGCGTCTGCTGGGCGCGGTGAAAATTGCGCTGCAGGATGACCGCGCCGAGCTGCAGGACTTGCTGGTGCGCGAAGTGACGCGCCGCCGCGGCGTCGGTCTTTACCTGGTGCAGGATGCGCAGCGTCAGCTGCCGCAGGTCGCTCACTGGCAGCTGTCGACCGCCGGCCTGGCGCCGCGCGAACGCGGGGAAGTCGATAACTTCATGCGCGCCTGCGGCTTCGCACCGCAGGGCGATCTCTGGCAAAAATGAAACGCCGGTTGGCGGCGCTGGTCTTGATTGCGCTGGGGCTGGCGGCCGCGTTCCTCGGGCGCCAGCAGGCGCTGCGCCTGGCCTCAGACTGGGATCAGCAGGTTTATGTCTGGCAGCGGGTCTGGACGCCGCAGCACGCCGATGCGCTGGCGCACAGCCGCGATCTGTTCGCCGGGCTGCGGGTGCTGGCGCTGCAGGTGCATCCACGCGAGGGCTGGCGAGAAATCCCGGCCGATCTCAGCCTGCTGAAGCAGGACGGCCGCCCGCTCTGGCTGGTAGCACGCCTCGACGGCCAGCTGCCGCAGCTGGACCAAGAAGCCATTATCCAGCGTCTGCTGGCGCTCGCCCAGCGCTGGCAGGCGGCCGGGCTGCCCGTCACCGGCGTCGAGATCGATCATGACGCCGCCACGGCCCGCCTGCCGGACTACCAACGCTTTCTGCAGCGGCTGCGCCAACGGCTGCCCGCCGCTTTGCAACTCGGCATCACCGCCCTGCCCGCCTGGATCGGTTCACCCGGCCTGCCCGGCGTACTGCAACAGGCCGACAGTTCCGTCCTGCAGGTGCATGCGGTGCTCTCGCCGCAGCAGGGGCTGTTTGACGGCTCCTTAGCGCTACGCTGGGTGCGGCAGTACGCCGCCGTCACACCGAAGCCGTTTCGCGTCGCGCTGCCGGCCTACGGCATGGCGCTGCTGGGGTTTGATGCACAGGGCGCGCAGGTGGAGAGCGAATCCTCGCTGCGCATGGCGGGCAACGGCCGCGAACTGACGGTCGCGCCGCAGCAGATCGCCGATTTTCTGCAAACGCTGGCGCAGCAAACGCCGCCCCGGCTGCGCGGCATTATCTGGTTCCGCTTGCCGCTGGCGGACGATCGGCGCGCCTGGTCGCTCGCCACGCTGCGAGCGGTGATCGAACGGCGGCCGCTGAATGTCGACTGGCAGGTAAAATTTAGGCCTCAGCCACAGCAAAACGGGCTGTATGATCTGATAATTCATAACAACGGGCCGGTGGACGCCCCGCTGCCGCAAGAAGTCATCATCCGCGCCGACGACTGCCTGGCGGCGGACGCGGTCGGCAACTACCGGCTGGAATCCGCACCGCAACGGCAACGCTTTATTCGCATCAGCGGCGATCAGCTGCGCGCCGGGCAATCCCGGCCGCTGGGCTGGCTGCGCTGCCAACAACTGACGCCAGGAGGCACCCTTGTCACACCTTGATTCGCGCGCGGCACGGAACACCCGCCGCCTTCTTCCGCTGGCCATGCTGATCGGCGCCGCACTGCCGCTGGGCGGCTATGCCTGCGGCCCGGATTTTCCTAACCGGCTGCTGATCGATCGCAACGGCACCCTGCTGTATATGCCGGAGGGCAATTTCGCCTTCGAAGCCGGCCGGCTGGTGCCGGCGGACAGTCAGTTGCCGCACTGGCAGGCCCCGCCGCCGCCGATGCCGCCGAAACCGATGCCGCAATCGCCGGAAACGATAGCGATCGGCAAAATGCGCGCCGCCAAAACGGTGGAAGAGGCTGACGCCGTCAATACGCAAGGGTTGTCCAACGCTGCGCGTCTCTATCAACTGGGCGCCGTGGCTTTCGCCAGCCACGATCCGCGCGCCGCAGACTATTTCCAGCAGGTGCTGAAGCTACCGGCCGCCGAGCAGGGCGACTGGGGACTGCGGGCGCAGTATTCGCTTGGCCGCGTCCTGATGGCTGACCACGGTACACCGGTGAATGAATCCGGTGAAGCGGTTCCCGCCGCCGAGCATCCGCCTAAAGCCGAACTTGAACAGGCGCTGACGGCATTCCAGCAGGTGATCGATCGGGTGAAAAACGGCGCCACCGATCCCGATCAGCTGGCGCTGAGCAGCCTTGGGCAGCAGGCGCGCATCCACCTGTGGCTGGGTGACGTCGCCCCCGCCGCCCACCTGTACGCACAGCAGGCGGCGCAGGGCGATCCGAGCGGCGGGCAGTCGCTGCAGTACGTCTCCAGCCTCCTGGTCAACCCCGACCATTTGGACACGCTGAAACAGATTATCGGCGATCCGTTGATCCAGCAGTTGGTGACCATTGAGCTGTTCGCGCGCAGCGGCAACCTGCAAATGGCGGATACCGACGGCAACGGCCGCTCCGCCCAGATCATCAGCCAGATCCTGACGCTGCTGGACGGCTCAGTGAAAAGCGGCTTCGCCGGCAGCGATCGGCTGGCGGCGTTGGCTTACCGTTCGGGGCAGTACCCGATGGCGGCGAGCCTGCTGAAAAACGCCGGCGACAGCGGCCTGGCGTGGTGGCTGCGCGCGAAAATGGCGCTGCGCGACGGCGACGTGAAAGCCGCCACCGCCGCCTACGCCAAGGCGGCAAGCGCGTTCCCCGCCGACGAAAGCTGGGGCGAGCAACGCAACGCCGACTTTGTTGCGGAAACCATCGTGCCCGAATGCCGGGTGGCCGGCGAACAGGCCATCCTGGCGCTGAACCGCGGCGACTATCTGCAGGCGATGGACCTGCTGTATCGCGGCAAAGCGCTCTACTGGGCCGACGTGGCCGACGTGGCGGAGCGGGTGCTGACCGTCGATGAGTTGAAAGGTTTTGTCGATAAGCACGCCCCGGCGCCGACGACGCCGCTCAAGCCGGTTAATCCGGACGACTACGGCGGCCAGCAGAGCACGCCGGAGGTGCAGCTGCGCGAACTGCTGGCGCGGCGGCTGATGCGCGCCGGACGAGCGCCGGAGGCGCTGGCCTACTTCGATATCCCCAACTACCGGCAGGCGGCGCAGCAGTACGCCGACGAGCTGAAGGCCGCCAAGGACAAATCCGCCGCACCGCTGGCGCGCGCGCAGGCTTACTATCGCGCCGCCAACCTGCTGCGCGCCCAGGGGCTGGAGTTTACCGGGTATGAGATGACGCCGGATTACGCCATCTATGGCGCCGGCTATTCCTATCTGGGGGATGCGTTCGATACTCGCGAGCTGAAGCATAAAAGCTGGATCGACAGCGCAGAAGCGGCGCGCGCCAAGGCGGCGCTACCGGAGGAAGACAACCGTTTCCTGCACTATCGCTGGCAGGCGGTGGGGCTGGCGCAACAGGCGGCCGATCTGCTGCCGCCGAAGAGCCAGGCCTATGCCGCCGTGCTGTGTAACGCCGCCAGCTGGGTTATCAAGCGCGATGCCAAAACCGGCCGGGCGCTTTATCAGCGCTACATCAACACTGGCACCCGCTACCCGTGGGCGGCGAAATTCGGCTACGACTGCCCGGCGCCAGACTTTGCCGCCGTGGCGCCATAGCGCCGAATTTCAGGCACTAAAAAGCCCGGCTTGCCGGGCTTTTTTTATCGAATCTCGCATCGACTCAGGCTTCGATCGCCATTTTCAGTTTCTTCATGGCGTTCTTTTCCAGCTGGCGCACGCGTTCGGCGGAAACGCCGTACTGATTGGCCAGCTCCTGCAGCGTCGACTTGTTGTCGTCGTCCAGCCAACGGGCGCGAATGATATGCTGGCTGCGCTCGTCCAGACCTTCCAGCGCATAGGCCAGTTTGTCTGCGGCGTTGCTTTCCCAGTTATCTTCCTCGATGCCTTCGGCGAAGTCCGAGCTCTTGTCCTGCAGGTACAGCACCGGCGCCATCGACTGGCCGTCGCGGGCCTCGTCGTCCGGAGTCGGATCGAACGTCATGTCCTGCGCCGCCATGCGCGATTCCATCTCGCGCACGTCTTTGCTGGTTACGCCCAGCTCACGGGCCACCAGTTCCACTTCGTCCTGGTTGAACCAGCCCAAACGCTGTTTGGTTTTGCGCAGGTTAAAGAACAGCTTGCGCTGCGCTTTGGTGGTCGCCACTTTCACGATGCGCCAGTTGCGCAATACGTACTCGTGGATTTCCGCCTTAATCCAATGCACCGCAAAGGAAACCAGACGCACGCCGACTTCAGGGTTGAAGCGGCGAACGGCTTTCATCAGGCCGATATTGCCTTCCTGAATCAGATCCGCCTGCGGCAGACCATAGCCTGAATAGTTGCGGGCAATATGAGCGACAAAGCGCAGGTGAGACAGGATGAGCTGCTTAGCGGCATCCAGATCGCCCTGATAATGCAGCCGTTCAGCCAGCTCCCGCTCTTCCTCTGCCGTCAGCATCGGATAGGCGTTGGCTGCCCGGATATAGGCTTCCAAGCTACCTTGGGGTACTAAGGCTAAAGTTTGCATTTCTTTGGTCATTCAAACCCTCTCTATGAGAATACAAAATCATGCAGGTGATTATTACAGCGGGGAAATGATTGATTCTACGGCAGTTGCTGAAGCAAAAGCGGTTCCACACGCCGGGCACCTTAACATTTGCTGCAATTTTTGACCGTATTCCGCCCCAGAAGTTCACCCTTTTTTGCAAGCATTGTTGCTGACAATACGTGACGAAGGTGCAGGCCGATAGGGAATTTGTGCGCTAAGAAGAGAGGGATGGTGCTGACTTCGCTTGAGGTCACTCTTCTCCCGCAACGCGATCAAAAGCAGCAGGAGAAGAGTATACCAAAAAAATCTTACTGTGGTGTAAATCGGCGTAAATGTTGCACCGTCGCCAGCCAGGCGGCGATCCAGCCGATCATCGCGGAGATGATCAGCAGCAGCAGCGCCTCATCCCAACCCAGCCCGTGCAGGGTGAAGGTGGTGCCGAATACCTTGGCCACGCCGGCGACCACCGACTCCAGCTGCCACACCAGCGCGCCGGACAGCACCAGCGACAGCAGCGCGCCGGCAAAGCCCAGCATCGCCCCGCCGTTGAGGAACGGCCGCAGGATAAAACCGTCGGTGGCGCCGATCAGTTTCATCACGTTGATGGTGTCGCGGCGGCTGAAGATGCTCAGACGCACGCTGTTGCCGATCACCAGGAACACCGCCACGATCATCAGCACGCCGATGATCGCCGCAATCTGGCCCGCCAGCCCGGTCAGCGCCGCCAGGCGGGCAAACCAGCTGTCATCCATACGCACTTCTTCCACGCCCTGCACCGCCGCCACGCGATCGCGCAGGGTGTTGAGGGTGTCCGAACTCTGGAAGCTCAGCTTCGGCGTGACGATCGCCACCGCCGGCAGCGGGTTCTCTTCCAGCATGTCCAGCGCGCCGCCAAAGCCCGACCAGTTGCGGAACTCGCCGCGCGCTTCTTCACGCGACAGGTAATTGACCTTCTCCACGCCGGCTTCCGCCTTGATGGCGTCGAGCACTTTCAGCGCGGCGTCGTCATCGAGCGATTTATCCAGATAGACGGTCAGCTGCGGCGTCGGATACCACTGGCTGGCCGCGGTGCTGACGTTTTTCCACACGATGTAGCATACGCTCGGCAGCGTCAGGGAAATGGCGATCACCATCACCGTCAGCAGCGTCGCCAACGGCTGACGCAGCATGTCTTTGATGGCGTTCATCCAGGCGTAACGCCACTGTTCGCGCCAGCCGCCGCGCAGCGCCTTGCTCTTGGCGGTTTTTGCGTTATTGGCCATGGTGAGCGCCTCCTTGCATGCGGCCCTGGCTCAGCGTCAGGATGCGGTAATTGCGGCGGGCGATAAGCCCGGTGTCGTGCGTCGCCATCAGAACGGTCACGCCGACGCGGTTGAATTCTTCAAACAGGCGCAAAATGCCTTCCGACAGCGCATCGTCCAGGTTACCGGTCGGTTCATCCGCCAGCAGCACCGCCGGCTTGTTCACCACCGCACGGGCGATGCCCACACGCTGCTGCTCACCGCCGGACAGCTGAATCGGGAAGTTTTTCGCTTTATCCAGCAAACCGACCTTGTCCAGCGCGGCGGAAACGCGGCGGCGGATATCTTCGGTGCTGGCGCCGGCGATGATCAGCGGCATCGCCACGTTGTCATACACCGTGCGATCCAGCAGCAGGTGGTGATCCTGGAAGATCATGCCGATCTGCCGGCGCAGGAACGGCACCTCGCGGTTTTTCAAACGGCTGATGTCGTGGCCGCCAAACCAGATGTGGCCGGCGCTGGGCCGTTCGATACCGCAAATCAGTTTCAGCAGGGTACTTTTCCCCGCGCCGGAATGGCCGGTCAGAAACGCCATCTCCGCCGGGCGCAGATGGAAATCAACCCCCTGCAGCGCTTGCCGTCCGCCCAGATAAGCTTTACTGACCTGTTCAAAGCGAATCATCCGTATTAATCCTCTCGGGCAAAAAGTGCCTCAATAAAATCGTCAGCCTTAAACGGCCGCAAATCTTCGATGCCTTCCCCGACGCCGATATAGCGGATCGGGATACCGAACTGATCGGCGATGGCGAAGATCACCCCGCCCTTGGCGGTACCGTCCAGTTTAGTCAGCGTGATGCCGGTTAAGCCCACGGCCTCATTAAATAATTTCGCCTGACTGACCGCATTCTGGCCGGTGCTGGCATCGAGCGTCAGCATAACCTCATGGGGGGCCTGGTCGTCCAGTTTTTTCATGACGCGGACGATCTTCTTCAGCTCTTCCATCAGGTGCGATTTGTTCTGCAGACGGCCGGCGGTATCGGCGATCAACACATCGATGCCGCGCGCCTTGGCGGCCTGCACCGCATCGAAGATCACCGAAGCGGAATCCGCGCCGGTATGCTGCGCCACCACCGGAATGCGGTTGCGTTCACCCCACACCTGCAGCTGCTCCACCGCCGCGGCGCGGAAGGTGTCCCCCGCCGCCAGCATCACCGACTTGCCTTCCGCCTGGAACTGGCGCGCCAGCTTGCCGATGGTGGTGGTTTTACCCACGCCGTTCACGCCGACCATCAGGATGACATACGGGGTTTTCCCGCTGACATCCAGCGGCTGATCGACCTTGGCCAGAATTTCGGACATTTCCTCCTTCAGCTTGCCGTACAGCGCTTCGGCGTCTTTCAGCTGCTTGCGGCTGGCGTGCTGGGTCAGGGAGGTGATGATCTTGCGCGTGGTGTCCACGCCAACGTCGGCGATCAGCAGCTGTTCTTCCAGCTCGTCGAACAGGTCGTCGTCGATCTTTTTACCGCGGAACAGCCCCATAAAGCCGGAGCCGAGGTTCTGCTTGGTCTTCAGCAGGCTGCGCTTCAGGCGCGCGAAGAAGCCCTCTTTGGTCGGGCGCTCCTGCTCTTGCGCAGCGGCCGGCACGACGGGTTCCAGCGGCTCTTCTTCCGCTTCCGGCTCTGGCTCAACGACCAGCTCAGATTCGATGACCGGCTCGGGCTCGATGACCGGCTCGGGTTCGACGACCGGCTCAGGCTCAACGACCGGCTCAGGCTCAACGACCGGCTCGGGTTCGACGACCGGCTCAGGTTCGATGACTGGCTCGGGTTCGACGACCGGCTCGGGTTCGGTAACAGGTTGCTGCTGCGCCGCCACCTGTTCGGTGACGCTGACGATCTCTTCGGCCAGCGCTTGCGCCGCCGGATGCTCGGCCGCTGCCGGCAGATTTTCCGCGATTTGCTCGCCGGCCTGACCGTTATCCCACTCTCCCGGGGTGTCGACGGAGGCGGCAGGTTCAGATTCCTGGGCGGGGAGCTTGTCGTCCAGCTTGGCGGTGACCGGTTCAGCCGGCGTCTCCGCGGCCTGAGGTTCCGCCTGCTCTACCGACGGCTCAGGTTGCTGTTGATCTTCTTCCTTCTCCTTCTGGCCAAACCCCAGCCAGGAGAAAAACCCACGTTTCTTATCTTTTGCCATGTTATGACTCTACTCCGTACCGAAGGCTCGCTTACCCTCCATACCTGAAGGATATATGCTGACAATAATCCGCCGAGTCTATCACTTTCCCTCGCCCAGCAACACGCATCCGGCATGCTTTCCGGCGTGAAATCAGACAACAACGTTTTACCGTTCCCCCCGACGCCCGTCACCGGTAGAATAGGGACAACTTTTCGTTAACCTCGGCGGCCCCGCGCCGCGAAAGAAACCAAACAACGCTTATGACAAGACTCTCGCCACGGGCGGCGGCCAAAAAACCGCCCCAGGCCGCAGCCGGACAGATCCGCATCATCGGCGGCCAATGGCGCGGTCGCAAACTCCCGGTGCCGAACAGCCCGGGGCTGCGCCCCACCACCGATCGGGTACGCGAAACCCTGTTCAACTGGCTGGCGCCGGTGATTCAGGGCGCGCGCTGCCTCGACTGTTTCGCCGGCAGCGGCGCATTGGGGCTGGAAGCGCTGTCGCGCTATGCCGGCAGCGCCACGCTGCTCGAATTCGAACGGCCGGTGGCGCAGCAGCTGGAAAAAAATCTGGCGCTGCTGCAGGGCAAAGGGGTGGTTATCAACACCAACGCGCTGAGCTGGCTGGCGGGCGATGGCCAACCGTTCGACGTGGTGTTCCTCGACCCGCCGTTTCGCAAAGGCCTGCTGGCGGAGACCGCCCTGTTGCTGGAGCAACGCGGCTGGCTGGCCGACGAGGCCTGGATCTATGTAGAAGCCGAGGCGGAAAGCGCCGCGGCGGACGTGCCTGCCAGCTGGCAGCTGCACCGGGAGAAGGTCGCCGGCCAGGTGGCCTATCGCCTTTATATTCGTTCGCAAGAGAAAACCGACCATGTTGATTAATCTGGGCCGCCTGCTGATGCTGTGCGTGTGGGGCTTCCTGCTCTCTAACCTGTTCCATCCGTTTCCCAAGCCGCTGAAGTATTTCATCGACGTGGCGCTGTTCTTTATGGTGGTGATGCACGGCCTGCAGCTGGTGCTGTTGAAATCCACCCAGCCGAAGGATCAGCCGATCAGCTACTGGCAAGAGGCCAAGATCTTTATCTTTGGCGTGTTCGAGCTGCTGGCCTGGCAAAAGAAACAGCCGCCCATCAAGAAGAAGTGACCGCTACGGCTGAGCGGTGAACGAGACGAAGCGCGTGCCCTGCATGTTCAACGTGCCCTGCGCGCCCTTTTCTATCGGGTTGTACTGCCATTGCTTCAGCCGCAGCTGGATGTCTTCACCTCCCTGTACCGGGCTGAACACCACCTCGTAATTCATCGGTTCATTGACCAACGGCTCGCGCTGCGGCGCGCGGGTCTTGGTGACCGGCACCGCGCGTTTGTCGCTCACCGTCACCTGCAGACTGCGCATCGGCGCGCGATCGTTTTCCGCCTCCTGCTGCCGCTGCTTGAAGTAGCGTTGCGTGGCCAGCACGGCGATCAGCGCAATCACGGCGACAAAAAATAACGGTGGCTTACTCATCGGTTTCCCATTTCCTTCGCGGCTAAATCAGCGTAAACATAGCATTCTCAAGAAAGCATTGTCGATCGCCGGCAGGCTACCTACACTGAAATGAAGAAGTGACATGGGTGACAGTTTGGAGCCGGTGGTTGCGGCTCCCTCATACATAAGGAAGACATAAATGAGTTGGCCGTTCCTTGCCGTATTCTTTTCCGGTTGGCTGTTCGTCGACGCCTCTTACCGTGGACCGCGCTGGCAGCGCTGGGTGTTCAAACCCGTCACGCTGCTGCTGCTGCTGCTGTTGGCCTGGCAGGCGCCGGTGCTCAGCGCTGCGGGTTATCTGATCGTACTCGGCCTGCTGGCGACGCTGATCGGCGACGCATTGCTCCTGTTGCCGCGCGAACGGGTGCTGTATGCCATCGGCGCCTTTTTCCTGTCCCACCTGCTGTACACCCTGAGTTTCGCCAGCCAGATGACGTTCAGCCTGTTCTGGCCGCTGCCGCTGGCGCTGCTGGCGATCGGCGCACTGCTGCTGGCCACCGTCTGGACCCGGCTGGAAGAGATGCGCTGGCCGATCGTTACCTACGTGGCGATGACGCTGCTGATGGTCTGGCTGGCGGGCGAACAATATTTCCTGCGCAGCACCGATTTCGGCTTCTCGCTGCTGACCGGCACCTCGCTGCTGCTGCTGGCCAACGTGGTTTGGCTGCTCAACCGCTACCGCTTCACCTTCCGCGCGGCGGACGCCATCGTGGCTTTCTGTTATTTCTCCGGCCACTTCCTGATCGTGCGTTCGCTCTACCTGTAGAGACCTACCGCGGGTTCGGCGCGCCGAACCCGTTTCTTCATCAAGCCAGCGCTTTCAACGTCAGAGCATCATCCGCACCCAGCTGATTGCGGTACAGATCGCCGTCGCGCGAGAAGAACGCCAGCGTGCTGCCATCCGCCCGCAGCAGGGCGATGCCGTCCGGAGCCGGGCGCCAGCCCACGACTTCCGCCGCAAACACGCTCTGCAAACACTGTTGCCGATCCACCAGCTGATAGCCGTTGGTCTCGCTTTGTTCATGCGCCAGAAACTCGATTTGGCATTGCCGTTCGCTGTCGGCCACCTGCCATTGTCCCGCCAGCGACTGCGCGGTCGGCAATGCCAAACTGCCGGCCATCACCGCACTCGTCACCATCATGCCACCCGCCGCCAAAGCGGTGCGCGCTAAAGTACCTTTCATACCGGGCTCCCGCGTCACGCCCGGCCGAGACTGCGCCGGGCGTTCCGTTGCTGTGTTACACGATAAAGTCCGTGGCGACGTCTACCTGGCCGACGATTTTCACCAGGAAGTCCGGCGCCTGATGCCCGCCGATGTTCACCGACAAATCGGTCACGTTGCTGGACGCGTTGTAGCTCAGCAGCGCCTCACCGGCCGTGCCGCTGAAGTGATCGACGAAGTGGATGAAATCACTGCTATTCGCTTCTTTATTGAAGAACGACAGGTCGATCTTGTCGATCCCTTTTTGGAAGTCGCGGATCCAGTCGGAAGCACCCGGTGCGGAATCGCTGGCGGCAGAGAACACAAAGATGTCTTTGCCGGCACCGCCCCACAGTTCATCCGCCCCGCCGCCGCCGAACAGCACGTCGTTACCCGCGCCGCCTTTCAGCACGTTGTTGGCCGCGTTGCCGACGATCACGTCGTTGCCGGAACCGCCAATGGCGTTCTCAATGGTCACACCGGCGGCGATCGAGACGTTGCCCTTCAGGCCGCCCACGTCGGAGAACGATTTCTCATTCAGGTTGATGCGCTGGTTAGCGGTATAACCGGAGAAGTCGAAGGTATCGTTGCCACCCGCATCCCAGGCTGCAAAGATCACTTTCTGCGAATTGCTGGTGGTGCTGAGGAAGTCACGACCGGTATTGGAGTTAAAGCCGTACACGGTGTCGCCGGTGCGGGTCGACAGGTTGGCGCCATACAGATGCTGAATGGCGGCAATGTCATCCAGCAGCGGAGCCGCGGCATAGTGACCGCCGTTGTCGCCACCGGTGTTGGTTTCACTCCAGTAACTCATCAGGCTGAACTGGCGGGTATCTTCCGCATAGGTGACGTCGTTATAGGTCGGGTTGCCCTCACCGGCGTTGTAGTCGCCCGGGTGGCTGAGGCCCAGCGCATGGCCAATCTCATGGGTGAATGTCTGGCGGCCGTAGTCTTCGGTCGCCGGATGCTTCACGTTGGATTGGTTGACGTTGTACCAGGTCTGGCCGCCCAAATCCTGGCCCTGCCAAATGGTGTTCGGCAGGAAGGCGTAGGCCTGGGTACCATAATCATAGTGGCCGGGACGATCCTGACTGTAATTGCCGAAGGTGATATTGGCCTTTTGACCGGCCGCCACTTCGGTGAAGGTGATATTGGCGACGTCGGCCCAGGACTGCAGCGACAGCTTAGCCTGCTGCTGCTGTTCCGCGCTGAACTTGCTCAGCCCGGTATCGCCGGCGACGTTGGTGGAAGAGAACTTATAGTCCGGGAAGGAGAAGGTTAATTTGACCGGCTGGCCAAATACCTTGTAACCGTTCCAGGTTTGGTTCTCGCGGGTAATAAACAACCCAGCTTGCTCGTTAGAAAATGAATCCTTGCCATTAATCTGAATCCCGTTACCCCGCTCATGATAATGCAGCAGGTCATCTACAGCATCGTAGCCGGTTGCCGCGGCCGCAAGGCTGGATTCAGTAATTTCAATTGCCTTTTTAGTAGATTGCATTGGTTCGATTCCACTCATTACCTGATTGATATCAATCAGACAGATAGACATAACCTCCCCGTAAGCCACGGTTAATAAACCTTAAGCTTGCTGGAAGGGGCTTATGCGCCGTTACCGGCAGTGTGTTAGGTAGAATTAATGCATATATATCAGCAAATAAGATCACCATTAAAAATGGTAATCGATTCCAATTATAGGCAGGGTCGCAAAACTGCACATAAAATAATCAACCATTTATTATCGCAACGAAAGTTTGTTATGCTGCTTTTTAGAGTTCTTTACAAAGCAAATGAAACTTGATGAGGATAAGTTGGCACCAAACTTCAATAGCAATGCGGCCTGCAGACTCAAGCGAATCATGCTGGCTTTACTCAGGGGAAAAGGTAAATTTCGCTAAAGCGTTATAGATTAATAACTCTTTATTATTAGGTCGGGCGATTTTTTAGTTTCTATAGGAATATTATTTTCTTATTTAAACTAACGGCAGCGAGCCTTTTCGCCCCAATAGGGGATAAGAAAAGCCGATAGATTAAAATCCGCATTATTCATTATTGAATGAATACCCCCCTTTCTACGCTTGAACGCCGTTAGCAATAATTCTCATCCGGCGCTTGACTCTGGAGTGGACTCCAGGGTGTAGAGTCAGTTGAGCAAACCCGTTTAACAGCCCGCAGGGGGACGTTATGCACAATCAGCAAAACCATAATCATCAGGAACATCACCACGCCGAAGGCGGATGCGGCTGCAACCACAGCCACAGCAAAACTCAGCACGGCTGCAGCAGCGAACCGAAAAACGCCACCGCACAGGCCGAACACGCCCACCATCATCACGATCATGGCGATAGCGGCTGCTGCACCGCCGCGCCCGACGATCCGGACGAGGAAAGCGACAGGCTGGCCGCCGCTCCCCCTTCCGGCAGCCAACGTTTCAGCTGGAAAGTCACCGGCATGGACTGCCCCAGCTGCGCCAAGAAAATCGAAAATGCCGTCACCGCACTCCCCGGCGTCGACAGCGCGCGCGTGTTGTTCGCCACCGAGAAACTGGTGGTCGACGCGCAGTCCGACATCAGCCTGCGGATCCAGGATGCGGTCGCCCAAGCCGGCTTTACCCTGCTCGGCGCTCAGACCGCCAAAGCCGCCGCGCCGAAAACCTCACGCTTCGGCGAATTCGCGCCGCTGCTGCTGTTAACCACCCTGATGGTGGTCAGTTGGGTGCTGGATCGGGTTAACCCGGAGCTGGGCCGCATCGCCTTTATCGCCACCACGCTGGTCGGGTTGGCGCCGGTCGCCGCCAAGGCGCTGCGTTTGACTCGTTCCGGCACGCCGTTTGCCATCGAAACGCTGATGAGCGTGGCGGCCATCGGCGCGCTGTTCATCGGCGCCACCGCCGAAGCGGCGATGGTGCTGCTGCTGTTTATGGTCGGCGAACTGCTGGAATCCTACGCCGCCAACCGCGCACGGCGCGGGGTGAAGGCGCTGATGGAGCTGGTGCCGGAAGATGCGCTGCTGCTGCAAGGCACGGAACGCAAACGCGTGCCGGTCGCCAACCTGCGCCCCGGCGACGTGATTGAAATCGCGCCCGGTGGGCGCCTGCCGGCCGACGCCGAGCTGCTCAATCCGTTCGCCAGCTTCGATGAAAGCGCCCTGACCGGTGAATCGGTGCCGGTCGAGCGCCAACAGGGGGAGAAAGTGGCCGCCGGCAGCCTGTCCGTCGATCAGGCGGCGCAGATGAAGGTGATATCCGAGCCCGGCAAAAACGCCATCGACCGCATCCTGCAGCTGATTGAAGAGGCCGAGGAGCGCCGCGCGCCGATCGAACGCTTCCTCGATCGCTTCAGCCGCTATTACACCCCGGCCATTATGCTGCTGGCCGTCGCGGTGATCCTGGTGCCACCGTTGCTGTTCTCGCAGCCGTGGGATACCTGGATCTATCGCGGCCTGACGCTGCTGCTGATCGGCTGCCCATGTGCGCTGGTGATCTCAACGCCGGCGGCCATCACATCCGGACTGGCGGCCGCCACGCGGCGCGGCGCGCTGATTAAAGGCGGCGCGGCGCTGGAGCAACTGGGCCAGATCCAAACCATCGCCTTCGATAAAACCGGCACCCTGACCGAAGGCAAGCCGACGGTGACCGACGTGCTGCCGATCGGCGCGCTCACCGAACAGCGGCTGCTGCAGCTTGCCGCCGCGGTGGAAGCCGGTTCACATCACCCGCTGGCGCAGGCGATCATCAACCGCGCCGCCGCAAGCGGGGCTGAGTTGCCGCTGGCGCAGGCGCGCCGCGCGCTGGCCGGCGTCGGCGTGGAAGGGATCGTGGACGGCAAGACCGTGCTGATCAGCGCGCCGGGCAAGCTGGCGCCGGGCCTGCTCGACGCCCAATGGCAGAGCCAGGTAGACAAGCTGGAAAACGCCGGCAAAACGGCGGTGGTGGTGCTGGAAGACGGCGCGCCCATCGGCTTGCTGGCGCTGCGCGATACGCTGCGCGGCGACGCCAAGCAGGCGATAGCCGAACTGAACGCGCTGGGCATTCGCGGCGTGATGCTGACCGGCGACAACCCGCGCGCCGCCGCCGCGATCGCCGGCGAGCTGGGCCTCGACTATCGCGCCGGTCTGCTGCCGGAAGATAAGGTCAGCGCAGTCACCGAGCTGAGCGAACTGCGCCCGACGGCGATGATCGGCGACGGCATCAACGACGCCCCGGCGATGAAAGCCTCCAGCATCGGCATCGCCATGGGCAGCGGCACCGACGTGGCGCTGGAAACCGCCGACGCCGCCCTGACCCACAATCGGCTGGTGGGCGTCGCGGAGATGATCCGCATCTCGCGCGCCACCCACGCCAATATCCGGCAAAACATCACCATCGCGCTGGGGTTGAAGGGGGTCTTCCTGATCACCAGCCTGCTGGGGCTGACCGGTTTGTGGCTGGCGGTGCTGGCTGACTCCGGCGCCACCGCGCTGGTCACCGCCAACGCGCTGCGGCTATTGAGAAAGCGCAGCTAAGCTCTGAAACAAACACGGGCGCGGCATACCGCGCCCGTTGTCATTTGGGGGAGGGAACTTTTAACTCGGCCGCGCCGCCGTTAGACGCCTTTACGTAACAGATAACGGTATGGCACCTGTTCGGTCTCCTGCGCCACCAGCGTATGCTCCATAAAGCGGCAGAACCCCGGGATATCGCGGGTGGTGGCCGGATCGTCGGCGATAATCAGCAGCGTTTCGCCGTTGTCCATATGGCGCACGGTTTTGCGCACCATCATCACCGGTTCCGGACAGCGCAGCCCCAGCGCGTCGAGCGTCTGGTCTGCCTGGGCAAATAAGTCAGTCATGCAATTTTTCTCGTTCAAAAACGATCGGCGAACGCTCGCCGCATCTCATTAGCGCCTAGTTTACGCCGGTAGTTTTTCTGCGCAAGATGCGTTAACGTTTGCGTTAAATTTAACCATTGCATTGGTTGCGCAAACGCGTATCATGCCGCCGCGCAGCGTTTTTTGCTGTTTTGACAAGACACACTGGGTTCCCTCACCCCACTGCTAAAAAGGCTACAACATGTATTCGTTTACCGCACAGCAGCGCTTTACCGCGTTGGTCTGGCTTTCGCTGTTTCATATCGCCATCATTACCTCCAGCAACTACCTGGTGCAGCTGCCGATCACCGTTTTCGGCTTCCATACCACCTGGGGCGCCTTTACTTTCCCGTTTATCTTCTTGGCGACCGATCTGACCGTGCGCATCTTCGGCGCGCCGCTGGCGCGGCGCATCATCCTGGCGGTGATGGTGCCGGCGCTGTTCATCTCTTATGTGATCTCCACCGTCACCTATCAGGGAGAATGGCAGGGCTTTGCGGCGCTGAACAGTTTTAACCTGTTCGTGGCGCGCATCGCCGTCGCCAGCTTTATGGCCTATGTGCTCGGCCAGATCCTCGACGTACACGTCTTCAACCGCCTGCGTCAACGCAGCGCCTGGTGGGTGGCGCCGGCGGCGGCGATGTTCCTCGGCAACATCAGCGATACGCTGGCGTTCTTCTTCATCGCCTTTTATAAGAGCAGCGATCCCTTCATGGCCAACAACTGGGTGGAGATCGCGCTGGTGGATTACAGCTTCAAGGTGATGATCTGCCTGCTGTTCTTCCTGCCGATGTACGGCGTATTGCTGAACATGCTGCTCAAACGCATCGCAGCGCGCAGCGGCGGCCTGCAGCCGGGCTGAGTCGTGTTATTCTGGGCGGCCCTATCCTTTGGAGGCCGCTCATGACCCCAATCGTCCGCACCGCCACGCTTGAAGACATCCACCGCCTTTACCAACGCATCCCCGAATTCGGCGGCCTGCATAGCCTGGCCGATCTGCAGCGGCGCATCGTCGCCGCCCCCGCCAGCCTGTTGATCGCCGAGATAGCCGGGCAACCGGCCGGTTTCAAACTCGGTTATCAACGGCAGGAAACGGTGTTTTACAGCTGGCTGGGCGGCGTGTTGCCGGCATTTCGTCGCCACGGCGTGGCGCAGGCCTTGTTGGCTGAACAGGAACGCTGGGCGCGGGCGCAGGGCTATCGCCAACTGACGGTCAAAACCCGTAACCGGTTCCGCGCCATGCTGACGATGCTGATCGCCCACCACTATCAGATTGTTCAGCTGGAAAAGAAAGGCGAAGTGGCTGATTATCGGCTATTACTGGAAAAAAACTTGTGACAACATCTGCCTTGCATTTCAACCTGGAATAGGTTGCGATACGACAGTGAATCCCTACCGGAAAGGAAGAAGGAAGCCCGATGCGTAAAGTAGCGAAATTGATGGGTATCAGCCTGCTGGCGCTTGGCCTCGCGGCCTGCGACGGCGAAACCAAAGACACCAAGGCGGCAACGGACGGCGCGGCGGCCAGCGCGCCGGCCGGGCAGCAGGTGAGCCTGCTGGACGGTAAACTGGCGTTCACCCTGCCTGTCGGCATGGCGGATCAGAGCGGCAAGCTGGGCAACCAGGCCAACAACATGCATGTTTACGCAGACAGCACCGGCCAGCGCGCGGTGATTGTGATCCTGGGTGACAAGACCGCCGACAGCCTGGAGACCCTGGCCAAGCGCTTGGAGAATACCCAACGCGCGCGTGACGCCAACCTGCAGGTAATCACCAACAAAGCGCTCGACGTCAACGGTGTGCCGCTGCGTCAGCTGGACAGCATCATCACCAGCGGCGGCGAGAAAGCCTATTCTTCCGTCCTGATCGGCTCGCTGAACAACAACATGCTGACCATTCAGGTAACGCTGCCGGCGGACAATCAGCAGCAGGCGCAGACCGAAGCCGAAGGCATCATCTCCACCCTGAAGCTGAAGCAGTAATCCCACAAAGGGCCGGCTTGCCGGCCCTTTCGTTTTATGCCAGCGCCTGCGCCAGCAGGGTGATCGGATGTTCGCAGCGTTTGCTGGTGGACATTTCTATCTGCCATTTGCAGGTCTCGCAGTCGGTCACCACCAGATCCACCCCGCTCTCTTCTATCTGCCGGAACAGCGGCGCGCCGATGCCCTGCGACGTGGCGTAGTTCTCCGATTTGAACCCGTAGGTGCCGGCGATGCCGCAGCACTGCGAATCCAGCACCACCAGCTCCAGCCCCGGTATCTGCCGCAGCAGCTCCAGGGTGTAGGCGGTCCAGCCCATCTTCTCCATATGGCAAGGCGTGTGATAAGCCACCCGCAGCGGCGTGCGTTTCAGCGGCAGACTGCGCCCCTGATTGATCAGACGATAGAGATAGCGCGTAGCCAGCTCCACCCGATCGCGCACCGGGGTGGTGTCTACGTCCAGCAGATGAGGGTATTCGTCACGCAGGGTGAAGGTGCAGCTCGACGAAGTGGCCACCACCGGAATGCCGCGCTCCAGCACCGTTTCATGCAGCGATTCGGCATTGACCCTGGCCTGCTTTTTGGCCTGCTCGATAAACCCGTTGGCGATCAGCGGCACGCCGCAGCATTTCTCGCGCTTCAGCAGCTGCACGCCGATATCCAGCGCATTGAACACCCGGATCAAATCCTTGCCCAGCTGCGGGTGGTTATAGTTGACGAAGCAGCCGTGGAAGAACGCCACCTGCTCGGCGTAACGCTGCTGCGCCTGCGCCTGTTGCCGGTACCAGCGGCGGAAGGTGCCGAACGAGTATTTCGGCAGTTCACGACGGTGATCGATCTTCAGCGCCTTGTCCAGCAGCTTGCGCACCGGTTTCAGCCCGGTGGCGGCGTTGACGATCGGCGCGAACGGCGTCGACAGCGATCCCATGATATCGGTGTGGCTGAGGATGGCGTCACGCAGCGTCGGCTTGCTCTGGGCAAAGTCGGCGCGGGCGCGCTGAATGATGTCGCCGATTTTGACATCGGACGGGCAGGCCACTTCACAACGCTTGCAGTTGGTGCAATATTTCAGCGCTTCATCGTACAGCGTCGGGTCTTTCAGCCGCAGCCGCTCGCCGTCCGGCCCCGCCTGTTTCGGCCCCGGGTAGAGCGGGTTCACTTTGGCGACCGGGCAGTAGGTGGTGCAGACGGTACATTTGATGCAGCTTTCAAAGCTGTGATCCTGATGCAGGCTCATGCGTTCTCCTCCGCGGCGATCTGCTGCGCAACGTGCAGCGCACCGATCAATGACACGCCGGCGCCGCAGCCCTGCTGCAGCGGATCGTAACCGCCGGCGACCGCACCGATGGCATACAGATTGTCGAACGGCACTCCCTGCTTCATCGCCCGCAGCCTGCCGTCGGTACGCACGCCGAACTGCAGGTAAGGCTGCGGCGCGAACAGCTCGCGTCGGCTCCAGTCGGCGCGATCGGCGCGGCTGTGCACGTCCAGCCCGAAGATCGGCTCACGCACTTCATCGAAATCCGCCACCAGCCCGTTGCTGAAGAAGCTGCCGCTGGCCAGCACCACCTGCTGCGCCCGCAGCGGAATATCGCCGTGGTTGCGGGTATACAGGCCGGTGACGCGGCCGGCTTCACACTCGGCGCGCAGCACGCTGTCGCCCGGCATGAAAACGCCGCCCAGCTGTTGGAAACGCCGCCGCAACGCCTGGTGCAAGCGCATGCCGGGCACCGAAGGCGGCAACGTCGGCAGCAGTCGGACCGGCTTGCCGACCGCATCCTGCAACACCGCCAGCGACGCGTCGTCCTCCAGGCCCAGACAGGCCGGCAGGAAGAGCGCCTCGGCCTCGCCCGCCAGCCGCCGCAGCTCTTCAGCCAACGGCGGCAGGCTTTCCATCAAATCCAGTACCCGGGCGATGTTCACCGCGCGGAACTCGCTGGGGTTATTGCGCAATCTGTCCAGCGCCGGCATGTGCAGATAGGCCACGTCCGTCTGCACGCCGAGCTCGCGGCTTAAGGCGTCGGCGGCCATCTGCGGTTGGAAGTCGAGGAACCCTTCGATGCCGATCACCGCAATGCGCCGCCAGGGCAGTTGGCCGGTCAGCGGCAGCGTCGGGATCGCCTGCGGGCTGAGCCAGGTGGCGCGGCGCGTGCCGAGCGGCGTGATGCGCAGATGGTTGTTCACCCCCTCGCCCTGGAGATTCAGCCCGCAGCGTTCCAGCAGCCGCTGCGCGGCGGCGGACAGCGCCGCCACCCGGCCGGGGCCAATCAGAGAATACGGATGCTGCGGCGCCTGTTGCGCCAGCTGCGGCAGCGCCGCCAGTGGCATCTCGACCGGCGTGCCGTCCGGCAATCTCGCCAGCAGATCGAGCGAGCCGGAGGAGAAGTAGAGCGCGCTCTGGCCGGAACTGACCACCGCACAGCGTTTGCCCTGTTCGGCCACGGCAATGGCGCAGCTCAGGCCCGCCAGGCCGCCGCCAATCACCACTACGTCAAATCGCATCATCCGCCTCCTGCTCTTTGTCTGCCTGGGCCTCAAGCCCGCATAATCCCTGGTAAACCCAACTGGTAAATTCACTCTCGCGCAGCGCATCGCCCCAGGCGATCGGCCGCACGCCTTTCCAGCGTTCGTTGAGGAACTGCGACAGCTGCGCGATGGATTGCTGCGGCGTGCTGACCTTGAAGCGCGTCAGCAGTCCGGCGGCGCGGCAGGCGCAGAGTTCACCCTGGCAGGTGCCCATGCCGACGCGGGTGCGGCGGCGCAGATCCACCAGGTTATTGACGGTCAGCGAATTGACCGCATAGCGCACTTCCCCGGCGGTCACCGCCTCGCACTCGCACACCAGGCTGGTGTCGAGCCGATCGGCCGCCGGCACCTGGCTGGCGCGATCGCCGTGCCGGTAAATCGCCGAGCCGCGGATGCTGGCGGGCAGAGAAACCACGCTGCGCACCGTTTCCTCCGCCGACTGACGGGATCCGGGCAGCGCGTCCTGCGCGGTGGTGCACGGGCGGTTTACCCCGAGCTTTTCGCACACCTTGTCGGTGGCCCACTCCGCCATCAGGCGGTAGGTCATCAGCTTGCCGCCGGTGATGGTGATAAACCCTTCCAGCCCGTCGCGGGCGGCGTGATCGAGCAGCACGATGCCGCGGCTGACATTGCGCCCGCTGGGATCGTCGTCGCTGGCCACCAGCGGCCGCACCCCGGCATAGGCGCGCAGAATGCGGGTCTGCGCCAGGGTGGGCGCCAGCAGCGCCCCCTCGCGGATCAGAATGTCCACCTCCTGCGGGGTCACCAGCATGTTGTCAATTTGGTCGTAGTCGATATGGGTCGAGGTGGTGCCGATCAGCGAGATGGTGTCGCCCGGCACCAGGATGTCGGCGTCCGCCGGTTTGCGGCAGCGGTTGATCACCATGTTGTTGATGCGGTGACCGAGGATCAGCAGCGCTCCCTTGGCCGGGAACATGCGGATACGCAAATCGGCGTATTCGGCGATCTGCTGGCCCCAGATGCCGGCGGCGTTGACCACCACCGCTGCGTGCAGCTCATAGCGCCGCTGATTCTGATGGTCGTAAACGCGCACGCCCGTCACCCGGTCGCCGCTGCGCAACAATCCGACCACCTGGTGGTAAGTCAGGATCTGCGCGCCGTGTTCGCGCGCATCCAGCATGTTGGCGGCGGTCAGCCGGAAAGGATCGACGGTGCCGTCCGGCACCCGCACCGCGCCAATCAGCGCCGGATTAGCCGCCGGCTCCAGCCGCAGCGCCAGCTGCGGGTCGATCGCTTCGGCGTCGATGTCGGCCTGGCGACAGGCGGCGATAAACTGTTGCTGATACTCCAGCGAGTCCTGCGGCAGGGTGATGAACAGCCCATCGGTGCGCTCGATACAGTGATGCGCGATGCGTTTCAGGATGCGGTTCTCTTCGATGCACTCGCGCGCCGACTCGCCGTCGGTCACCGCATAGCGCGCGCCGCTGTGCAGCAAGCCGTGGTTGCGGCCGGTGGCGCCGGTGGCGATGTCGTGACGCTCCAGCAAAATGCAGCGCAAGCCGCGCCGCGCACAATCGCGGGCAATGCCTGCGCCGGTGGCGCCGCCGCCGATGATGATCACATCCGTTTCGCCGCCGTCAAAATAGCTGCTCATGTCGCTCCCTCAGGATCGGTAGTTATGAGCCTATTGAGCCACGGTTATTAGGGTCTTTGTTTGATAAGGAACAAGAACGAACATAAAACGAAATAAAAATGTCCACAAAAAACCATCAATGTGATCATAATCACGATTTTTGGACGTTTTTCTATTTCATAACGTTAACGAATCGCTCAAAATCCGCCGTGGTTTCATGAAAGTGTAACAATTGCGCCATTCGTCACAGCGACACCAGGCGTATTTGTCGACAATGGCGCTCGTTATGGAACACAAAAACACCACATTCGATATCCGCTCAATCATCAAATGAACGTAAAAGGTCATATTGATGTGATAACAGATAAAGCCATCGGAGGCGCTCATGTTGAGTATTTTTAAGCCGGCCGCACACATCGCCCGTGTGCCGAGCGATAAGGTAGACCCGCTCTACCGTAAGCTGCGCTGGCAAATTTTCCTGGGGATCTTCTTCGGTTACGCCGCTTACTATCTGGTGCGTAAGAACTTCACCCTGGCCATGCCTTACCTGATCGAACAAGGCTTCAGCCGCGGCGACCTCGGCTTCGCGCTGTCGGGCATCTCCATCGCCTACGGCTTCTCCAAATTCATCATGGGTTCGGTCTCCGACCGTTCCAACCCGCGAGTGTTCCTGCCTGCCGGCCTGATCCTGGCGGCGGCGGTGATGTTGTTCATGGGCTTCGTGCCGTGGGCCACCTCCAGCATCGCGGTGATGTTCGTTCTGCTGTTCCTGTGCGGCTGGTTCCAGGGCATGGGTTGGCCGCCGTGCGGCCGTACCATGGTGCACTGGTGGTCGCAGAAAGAACGCGGCGGCATCGTTTCCATCTGGAACTGCGCCCACAACGTGGGTGGCGGCCTGCCGCCGCTGCTGTTCCTGCTGGGTATGGCCTGGTTCAACGACTGGCACGCGGCGCTGTACATGCCGGCCTTCGGCGCCATCCTGGTGGCCCTGATCGCCTTCGCCCTGATGCGCGACACCCCGCAATCCTGCGGCCTGCCGCCGATTGAAGAGTACAAAAACGACTATCCGGACGACTACAGCGAAAAAGACGAAGAAGAGCTGACCGCCAAGCAGATCTTCATGCAGTACATCCTGCCGAACAAGCTGCTGTGGTACATCGCGGTCGCCAACGTGTTCGTCTACCTGCTGCGTTACGGCATTCTGGACTGGTCGCCGACCTACCTGAAAGAAGTGAAGCACTTCGCGCTGGACAAGTCTTCCTGGGCCTACTTCCTGTATGAATACGCCGGTATCCCGGGCACTCTGCTGTGCGGCTGGATGTCGGACAAAGTGTTCAAAGGTAACCGCGGCGCCACCGGCGTGTTCTTCATGACGCTGGTGACCATCGCCACCGTGGTGTTCTGGATGAACCCGGCCGGCAACCCGACCGTGGACATGATCTGTATGCTGGTCATCGGCTTCCTGATCTACGGCCCGGTGATGCTGATCGGCCTGCACGCGCTGGAGCTGGCGCCGAAGAAAGCCGCCGGCACCGCCGCGGGCTTCACCGGCCTGTTCGGCTACCTGGGCGGCTCGGTCGCGGCCAGCGCCATCGTCGGTTACACCGTGGACTTCTTCGGTTGGGACGGCGGCTTCATGGTGATGATCGGCGGCAGCATCGCAGCGGTCATCCTGCTGCTGCTGACCATGCTGAACGAGAAGAAACACCACGCGGAAATCGCCGCCAAGCGCGGTTAAGCGTCACACGACTTTTGCATGATTTAAAGGCCGCCCTGCGGCCTTTTTACTACCCTGCCCCCAACAACACGGAGAAAACGGAATGCGGACTCAAGTCAAAGCCCTGCTGACAGGGATCATTCTCGCCACCTCGATGGTCAGCGCCGCGCAGGCGGCGGACAAAGTGGTCATCGCCCACCGCGGCGCCAGCGGCTACCTGCCGGAACACACCCTGCCGGCGAAGGCGATGGCCTACGCGCAGGGCGCCGATTATCTCGAACAAGATCTGGTGATGACCAAGGACAACGAGCTGGTGGTGCTGCACGACCATTACCTCGATCGCGTCACCGACGTCGCCGAACGCTTCCCGGACCGCGCGCGTAAAGACGGCCGTTATTACGCCATCGACTTTCGGCTTGCGGAGATCAAATCGCTGAAGTTCACCGAAGGCTTTGAAATCGAAAACGGCAAGAAGGTGCAGGGCTACCCTGGCCGCTTCCCGATGGGCAAATCCGACTTCCGCGTGCACACCTTCCAGGAAGAGATCGAGTTCGTGCAGGGTCTGAACCATTCGACCGGCAAGAACATCGGCATCTACCCTGAAATCAAGGCGCCGTGGTTCCACAAACAGGAAGGCAAAGACATCTCCAGTAAAGTGCTGGCGGTGCTCAAGCAGTACGGCTACACCGGCAAGAACGACAACGTCTACCTGCAGTGCTTCGACGCCAACGAGCTCAAGCGCATCAAGAACGAGCTGGAGCCGAAGCTGGGCATGGATCTGAAGCTGGTGCAGCTGATCGCCTACAACGACTGGCAGGAAACCTACGAGCAGAAAGCCGACGGCAAGTGGGTGGAATACGACTACGACTGGATGTTCAAACCGGGCGCGATGAAGAAAATCGCTCAGTATGCCGACGGCATCGGGCCGGACTACCACATGCTGGTGGTGGCGGAAAAATCCAAGCCGGGCCACATCGTGCTGACCGACATGGTGAAAGAAGCGCACGCCAGCAAGCTGGCGGTGCATCCGTTCACCATCCGCGCCGATGCGCTGCCGAAGTACGTGACCGACGTGAACCAGCTGTATGACGTGATTTACAACCAGGCCGGCGTCGACGGCGTGTTCACCGACTTCCCGGACAAGGGCGTGCAGTTCCTGCAGAAGCAGGGCCAGCACAAGTAATGCCAAGGGCGCCGCGAGGCGCCCTTATTATTTAATGGTTATTTCAGAGGAACATCTTGCGCAGGTAGTGCGGCACCGCGTTATCGACGTTGGAGCCGATCACTTCCAGCTCCGGCAGCATGTCCTTCAGGCGCTGATGCGCGTCGCGCATGATGCAGCCCTTGCCGGCCATCGACAACATCTCCAGATCGTTCATGCCGTCGCCGAAGGCGATGCACTCTTGCAGCGTATAGCCGATGATCTTGGCCACTTCTTCCAGCGCATGCCCTTTCGACACGCCGCCCGCCATCACTTCCAGGCAGGTAGGGAACGAGAAGCTGACGTTGACCCGATCGCCCCAGCGCGCGTTGATGGCGTCTTCCACCTGCAGCAACCGCTCGTGATCTTCACAGGTGAAGTAAACCTTGCAGACGCCGTCGGTTTCCAGCAGGCCCGGCTCAAACAGCTGATATTTGAACACCGACTCCTGGAAGAACTCTTCCTGCTCCGGGCTTTCGCGGTTGGTAAACCAATCGTCGTTACGGTAGACGTTGGTGGTGATATCCGGATCGTCGTGCAGCATGCCGTACAGATCGCGGGCGATATCCCCGTCCAGGTTGTGGCTGAAAATCAGTTCGCCGGCGGTGTTGTGCACCCGTGCGCCGTTGGAAGTGATCATAAAGGCGCTGATCTCCAGGCTGTCGCGGATCTGCGCCACGTCGATATGGTGGCGGCCGGTGGCGAACACGAAATGCACGCCGCGCTGAGTCAGCAACTTCAGCGTTTCTTTAGCGTACGGCGACAGGGTATGGTCGGGAGACAGCAGCGTGCCATCTAAATCGGAAGCGACGACGTGATACATAGCGTTATGTTCTAACCTCTGATGGAGTTGTCGGCGGCAGCGCGCCGCCTAAGTGTTGAGCAAAGAAGCGCAGAATTGCGTTCAGTGCTTCGGCGCGCAGCGCGTCCCGCTCGAACAGGATCTCATGGCGTGCGCCGTTGATAACCCACGGGAGCCCCCCTTCGCAAGGGCGCCCCGCGTCTGACAGAGCCTGACAAAAAGCCTGGTGCGAACGGTTGTCGACTACCCGTTCTTCACCGGCCTGCAAAAGCAACAGCGGCGTGGTGATCTTCCCGGCCTGCGCGATAATCTGCCGGCCGGCGCGGATGCTCTCCCGCACCCAATGGTAGGTCGGCCCGCCCACCTGCAGCTCGGGGTAATCGGCATAATAACGCAGGCTGCGCCGGTAACGCTCGCGGCTATGGGTCAACACGTTGACCACATAGGGCAACGGACGCCACTGGCCGGTGCCCACCGCGTAATAGTCGCGGATCGCCGGGCGGGTCTCCGCCCAGTCGAGAATGCGATCGGCCAGCCAACCCGGCATCGGCAACCGGATGCCGAACATCGGCGCGCAAAACGCCGCCGCGTCGAACGCCTGCGGCCGGCGCTGCAGGAACTGCGCCAGGATCGCGCCGCCCATCGAATGCGCCAGCGCGAAGCGCTGCCGATAACCGTGCGATTCGACCTCGCGCAGCCACAGCTGTTCGAAATCGTCCACGTAGTCGGCGAAGTTTACCACATGACCGCGGTGCGTATCCGCCAGTAAACGCCCGGAACGCCCCTGGCCGCGATGATCGACGATCACCACGTCGTAGCCGCAGTGGAACAGATCGTAGGCCACCTCAGGGTATTTCACGTAGCTTTCGATGCGGCCGGGGCTGACCACCACCACTCGCTGATGCCGCGCAGAACTGAAGCGCACAAAGCGGATCGGCACGCCGTCCACGCCGCTGAATTCGCCTTCTTCGCGCTGCCGCCAGAAATCCAGCAGCGGCCCGGTGGCGAAGGCAGCGAACTGCGTTTCACGCGTTAACCAGTCATCGGAGCTGAGAGTGAACGAGGTCATCGAGAGCGTTTTCCCTGTGGGGCCGGCGGAAAATGTGACCGCTGGCACAAGAAATCATACTAGCGTATTGTGATTCAATTCTGACAAAAACAGCGCCGCCTCGGCGCATTGTGGCACAAAACGACACTTTCAGGGAGCCGAAGCACCATGACCTTGGACTGGTGGTTAACCTATCTGCTGACCACGCTTATCCTGAGCCTTTCCCCCGGCTCAGGCGCCATCAATACCATGAGCACCGGCATCAGCCACGGCTATCGCGGCGCCGCCGCCTCGATAGCCGGGCTGCAGGTCGGGCTGAGCGCGCACATCGTGCTGGTGGGCATCGGTCTCGGCGCGCTGATATCGCAATCGCTGCTGGCGTTCGAACTGTTGAAATGGTTGGGCGCCGCCTACCTGGTGTGGCTCGGCATCCAGCAGTGGCGCGCCGCCGGCGCGCTGGATCTGCATGCGCTGGCGGGCAGCATGCCGCGCCGCCGTCTGTTCCGCCGCGCGGTGCTGGTCAACCTGACCAACCCGAAAAGCATCGTGTTTCTCGCCGCGCTGTTCCCGCAGTTCATCTTGCCCAATCAGCCGCAGGCCGAGCAGTATCTGGTGCTCGGCGTCACCACCGTGGTGGTGGATATTCTGGTGATGATCGGTTACGCCACTTTGGCGACGCGCATCGCCGGCTGGCTGAGAACGCCGCGCCAGATGCAGTTGCTCAACCGACTGTTCGGTTCGCTGTTCATTCTGGTGGCGGGGCTGCTGGCGACTGCCCGCAAAGCCTGACAAAAAAGGCCGGGCATCGCTGCTCGGCCTTGGGCATTTCACTGCCGGTCAGCGGGTAAAGATCAGGTGTAACCCGAAGCCGGTAAACAGCACGCCCGCCACCCCGTCTATCCACTTGGCCAACCGCTGATAACCGCGGCGCATCGCCGGCAGCGCGAACACCACCGCCACCAGGCTGAACCAGACAAAGGTCTCGGCGACGATCAGCAAGAACAGCCCCCAGCGCGCTCCGGCGCCAACGCTGTCGCCGACGAACAGCGAGAACACGCTGCCGAAATAGATCACCGCTTTCGGGTTGGACAGATTGGTCAGGAAGCCGCGAATAAAGCTGCGCCCGGCCTTGGGCAACGCCACCTGGGCCTCCGCCGCCGGCGGAGCTTGCTGCGCCCGCGCGGAACGCAGCAGTTGCCACCCCATCCAGCACAGGTACATCCCGCCGCCGACCATGATGATCTGATGCAGCCAGGCCATCTTCTGCAGGATCAGGTGCAGCCCCATCAACGCCACGCCGGCCCACACCACGATGCCGAGCGAAATGCCGACCACGCCCATCATCGCCTCGCGGCGCGAACGGCTGGCGGCGGTTTGCGACACAAAAAAGAAGTCCGGCCCCGGGCTCATCAGCGCAATCAGATGCACCAGCGCCACGGTGAGAAACAGCATTAGCATGATTTATCGCCCTCAGTCTTCGTCATTGTCGAGATGGTCGCGGATCATCGCCATAAAGGGCGCGCCGAAACGCTCCAGTTTGCGCTGGCCGACGCCGTTGACGCTCAGCAGATCGCCGGCCTTGATCGGCATCTGTTCGGCCATTTCCAGCAGCGTGGCGTCGTTGAACACCACGTAGGGAGGAATGTTTTCTTCGTCGGCGATCGACTTGCGCAGTTTGCGCAGCTTGGCGAACAGCTTGCGATCGTAATTGCCGCCGTAGGATTTCTGGTTGGCGCTGCTGCGCGACTTCAGGCTCTGAATGCGCGGCACCGCCAGCTGCAGCGCCACCTCGCCGCGCAACACCGGGCGCGCCGCCTCGGTCAATTGCAGCGCCGAGTGCATGGCGATGTTCTGGGTGATAAAACCCAGGTGGATCAACTGACGCAGCACGCTGGTCCAGTGTTCGGTGGTCTGATCGCGGCCGATGCCGTACACCGGCAGCTTGTCGTGGCCATATTCGCGGATACGCTGGTTGTTGGAGCCGCGCAGCACTTCCACGATGTACCCGAGGCCGAAGCGCTGGCCGACGCGATACACGCAGGACAGCGCCTTGCGCGCGTCCTCCAGCCCGTCGTAGCGCTTGGGCGGATCGAGGCAGATATCGCAGTTGCCGCAGTTTTCGTGCTTGCCTTCGCCAAAGTAGTTGAGCAGCACCAGGCGGCGGCAGGTTTGCGCCTCGGCGAACGCCCCCATGGCATTCAGCTTGTGGCGCTCGATGTCCAGCTGTTGCCCGGCGGGTTTCTCTTCCAGGCAGCGGCGCAGCCAGGCCATATCGGCCGGATCGTACAGCAGGATGGCTTCGGCCGGCAGGCCGTCGCGCCCGGCGCGGCCGGTCTCCTGATAATAGGATTCGATATTGCGCGGGATGTCGAAATGCACCACGAAACGCACGTTGGGTTTGTTGATGCCCATGCCGAAGGCGACGGTGGCCACCACCACCTGCAGATCGTCACGCTGGAACGCTTCCTGCACCTGGGCGCGGCGATCGTTGTCCAGCCCGGCGTGATAAGCGCCGACGCTCAGCCCGCGGCTTTGCAGGCGCGCGGCGGTGTCTTCCACCTTGGCGCGGCTGTTGCAATAGATAATGCCGCTCTTGCCGCGCTGATCCTGCACGAAGCGCCACAGCTGATCGAGCGGTTTGAATTTTTCCACCAGCGTGTAGCGGATGTTCGGCCGGTCGAAGCTGCTGACCTGCACCAGCGGGTCCTGCAGCGACAGCAGGCGCACGATATCGCCGCGGGTGGCCTCGTCGGCGGTGGCGGTCAGCGCGATCACCGGCATCGACGGGAAACGCTGTTTCAGCTGACCCAGCGCGCGATATTCCGGCCGGAAGTCATGGCCCCACTGCGAAATACAGTGCGCCTCATCCACCGCCAGCATCGCCGGCGGACAGTGATCGAGCAGGCTGAGGAAGCTTTCCATCATCAGCCGCTCCGGCGCGAT
This sequence comes from Serratia sp. PGPR-27, assembly GCF_022678525.1. NCBI lineage: Bacteria > Pseudomonadati > Pseudomonadota > Gammaproteobacteria > Enterobacterales > Yersiniaceae > Serratia > Serratia sp. PGPR-27. The sequence continues at coordinate 37,501 of NZ_JALBYS010000033.1, forward strand.
GTACAGCATCTTGATGGTACCGTTGCGGCAGCCGGCCATAACGTCCAGCTGCTCCTCGCGGGTTTGCGTCGAGTTGTAGCAGGCGGCGGAAACGCCGTAGGCCAACAGTTGGTCGACCTGGTCCTTCATCAGCGAGATCAACGGGGAAACGACCAGCGTCAGGCCGTCCATCACCAGCGCCGGGATTTGGTAACACAGCGACTTGCCGCCGCCGGTCGGCATCACCACCAGGCAATCCTGCCCGCCGATCGCGGCGTTGATAATCGTTTGTTGGCCCGGGCGGAATTGCTGGTAGCCAAAGGTATCGCGCAATACCTGCTCGGCCAGCAACTCTCTGTTAATCACTGCTGCGGTTGACACACACTTCCCCATTTTTTCATCGGTACACACCCATCGGGTATGATTACATAATATCGTTCAGCATGACACCAACGCCCACCCGTGTCTGCCGGAAGTTGTAGTCGATCAGCGATTCGCCGTAGCCGCTGAACACCTGGGTATAGAAACGCACGTTGCGGGTGATCGGGTAACTCCAGCCCAGTTCCGCGCCGCCGTAGCCGCTGTTCCAGTTGTAGTGGCTGTCGACGCTGAACACACTGTCGCCCCAGGCGTAACCGACCTTCAACCGGTAGTATCCCATGTATTTGGTGATGTCCGGGTTGTCGTCGTTGCTCGAGCTCTCCGAGAAGCGGAACCAGGGCTTGAGATCCACCTGCCAGTTGCCATTTTGCGCCATCAGCCGCGCATAGCCGCGATTCCAGCTGCGCGACGTCGGATCCGAGCGGCCGTTAGACTGATGGTTAACGCCGATTTCCACATCGCGCAGCGTCCAGCCGGCAAAGCGGTAATCGGTCGCCCACCCCACGAACAGCTGCGGCTCGTAGTTGGTCTCGCGGAACGGCGAAGACTCGCCGCGGTTGGACAATTGCCACCAGGAGCGCTGAGTATAAGACGCGCCGAGCACCGAGTTGTCGCCGGCAATGCCCCGCCACAGCGGAAACGCCAGGCTAAGCTGGTATTTCACCTCGTCCTTGCGCGCCTTGTCGGCCCAGTTGTACGTCTTGATGGCTTCTTTGTTGATATCGCTGGTGTCGGTGTACAGCAGGTAATTGGGATCGTAAGGATACAGCGTGAATGGATTATCGTGCTCCTGCAGCAGGTTGGCGATAATGCTGCCGCGCACCGTCGGCTTATCGTGAATCTGCTGCTCTTTGGCTTCCTCAGCCAATGCCAGCGCCGGCATCAACAGCGTGGCGGAAACGATCCCTGACAAAATGCGCATAACCTCTCCTTACTCCAACGAAAAAGGGCAAGCCCGGAAAAAATCAGGCCATTTTACACACAAAGGAGGATTTACCGCAGCGCGGTCCGGTTTTATTGGAATAGTCTGGAAAGCAACAAAGGTTAAGCATAAAATCAACATTCCATTAACCTGGACTGACCAGTTAGCTCCCTTAAAACGCAAAAGAAAAACGGAACCCCGCTATGTCAACCACTGCTCTGACCCTGGAAGCCGCCCGCCGCAAGATCGGCGAAATCTTTGTCTACCACATGCCGTTCAACCGCGAGCTTGGCCTGGAGCTGCGCCGCTTCGACGATGACTACGTCGAGCTGAGCTTCACCAACCAGCGCAAGCTGGTGGGCAACGCCGCGCAGGAAATTCTGCATGGCGGCGTGATCGCCGCGGTGCTCGACGTCGCCGCCGGGCTGGCCTGCGCCGGCGGCGTGCTGACGCGCATGGAACCGCTGATCGAAGAGGAGATCGCCGCCAAACTGTCGCGCATGGGCACCATCGATCTGCGCGTCGACTATCTGCGCCCCGGCCGCGGCGAACACTTCGTCGCCTCCGCCAGCGTGCTGCGCAGCGGCAACAAGGTCGCCGTCGCGCGCGTAGAACTGCATAACCACGACGGCCTGCATATCGCCACCGCTACCGCCACCTATCTGGTCGGCTGATGATTGTGTGCGGTGAGCGACTTCAGTACACTCACCGCATCTTACGTTCCCCACCAGAGTGACGTCATGGACGCAAAGCAAACGCGTCAGGGCATTTTCTTCGCCCTGGCCGCCTATTTTATGTGGGGCATCGCCCCGGCCTATTTCAAACTGATCCAGCAAGTATCCGCGGACGAGATCCTCACCCACCGGATCATCTGGTCGTTTTTCTTCATGCTGGCGCTGATCACGCTGGGCCGCAACTGGCCGAAAGTGCGCGCCGCCTGCCAAAACCGCAAACGGCTGCTGTTGCTGGCGGTCACCGCGCTGTTGATCGGCGGCAACTGGCTGCTGTTCATCTGGGCGGTGAACAATCACCATATGCTGGAAGCCAGCCTGGGCTACTTCATCAACCCGCTGGTTAACGTGCTGTTGGGGATGCTGTTTCTCGGCGAACGTTTCCGCCGCATGCAGTGGGTGGCGGTGGCGCTGGCGTTCACCGGGGTGCTGGTGCAGCTCTGGCAGTTCGGCTCATTGCCGATCATCGGTCTGGGCCTGGCGTTCAGCTTCGCCTTCTACGGCCTGCTGCGCAAGAAAATCGCCATCGACGCGCAGACCGGCATGCTGATTGAAACGCTGTGGCTGCTGCCGGTGGCGGCGGGCTACCTGTTCCTGTTCGCCGACAGCCCCACCAGCCACCTGAGCGCCAACCCGTGGTCGCTGAATCTGCTGCTGGTCGCCGCCGGTATCGTCACCACCGTGCCGCTGCTGTGCTTCACCGCGGCGGCTACCCGGCTGCGCCTGTCGACGCTCGGTTTCTTCCAGTATCTCGGCCCGACGCTGATGTTCCTGCTGGCGGTCACCTTCTACGGCGAGACCGTCGGCCAGGACAAGCTGGTGACCTTCGGCTTTATCTGGGCGGCGCTGATCCTGTTCACCCTCGACGCGCTCTATACCCAGCGCAAGCTGCGCTGAGCCCGGCGCCGCCGAGTTACAGCCAGTTCTTGCGCTTGAAGTACAGGTAAGGGGCCAGGCCCGCCAGGATCATCAAGGTGATGGCGCCCGGGTAGCCGAACGACCATTTCAGTTCCGGCATGAATTCAAAGTTCATGCCGTAGCTGGAGGCCACCAGCGTAGGCGGCAGGAACACCACCGACACCACCGAGAAGATCTTGATGATACGGTTCTGTTCGATGTTGATGAAACCCATCGCCGCCTGCATCAGGAAGTTCACCTTCTGGAACAGCGATTCGTTGTGCGGCAGCAGGGATTCGATATCGCGCAGCACTTCACGCGCCTGCTCCAGCTGGCCGGTCGGCAAACGCGCCTTGCGCACCAGGAAGTTGAGCGCGCGCTGGGTATCCATCAGACACAAACGCACCTTCCAGCCGATATCTTCCAGCTCCGCCAGCGTCGACAGCGCGGCGTCGTATTCGTCGCCCTGATGCCCTTCCATGATCACCCGGCTAAGCTGTTCCAGATCGCTGTAGATGTTCTCTATCTCATCCGCCAGCTGTTCAATCTTGGTTTCGAACAAATCCAGCAGCAGTTCGTAGGCGTTGCCTTCGAGCATGGTCTGGTTGCGGGCGCGCATGCGGTACAGGCGAAACGCCGGCAGTTCACGCTCACGCAGGGTATACAGGCGACCGTCGCGGATGGTGAAGGCCACCGTGGAGTTGCCGGCGTGATCTTCCGCATCTTCAAAGTAGAAGAAGGAGTGGATATGCAGACCGTCTTCGTCTTCGAAGAAACGGGCGGAGGCTTCGATGTCGTCCAGTTCGGGACGCGTCGCCAGGCTTTGTCCCAGCTCATTCTGCACGCGCTCACGCTCGCCCTCTTCCGGCTCGACCAGATCAACCCACAGCGATGACGTGAGATCATCCGAGTCGTCCAGTTCCAGACGGGACAAGCGGCGGTTATCTAATTTAAAAGCGCTCAGCATGTGCCAAAACTCCGTGAAGGTAACGGGTGCGGACAACGCGTTGAAGCACAGAAACAGAGGGGATGCGTATCACCGATTTGTTTCAGACCATGAAGAGATCTGACTCATAGCGACGCTTTGCGGGGTCGCCGACAACCACGAAGGCTATCAGCAAAAACGGAGAGCCTTAGAAGTTATACCTGCGGCGCAGGTCAGTGAGCCAGTATCTACTGGGTGTGTCCAAGGCGTCTGTCCTCAATGATAATAGTGCGCGCATGTTACGCCGAGAAGAAAAAGCCTGTCAACACGTTAGGCGGGATAATTGCGCAACAAATCATCACGATGATCAATGGCAGAAATGGCGCTTAAACCGTACTGAAAAAGTCGCGGCGATCGCTTACCACCTCCCAGAATGTTGCTAAGATGACATCACCCTAATGGTACGACAAGCATGCGGATTTAAACGATGAAACAGATTACCGCCCATGAACTGACCGCGATGAGCGAACAGGCCGCCAGCGTGGCCCGCCTGCGCGCGCACCGCACCTTACACGAAGAGCTGAGCGACCCGGTGCAACGCCTGGCGATCGCCATGGAACCCGGCACCTATATCCGCCCGCACCGCCACCCGCAAACCTGGGAGCTGCTGACGCCGCTGCGCGGCCGTTTCGTCGTGTTACAGTTCAACGATGACGGCGTCGTGACGCAGCGCACCCTGCTCGGCGAAGAAACCAAAGTGCTGGAGATGCCGGCCTTTACCTGGCATGCGGTGCTGTCGGTCGATGCCGGCGGCGTGGTGTTCGAAGTGAAGCAGGGACCGTATCAGGCGCTGACCGAAGAAGACTGCATGCCGTGGGCGCCGCAGGAAGGCGGCGAAGGTACCGAAGCAGTGATGCGCTGGTACGCCACCGCACAGGTCGGCGACCGCTACCCTCACTGATGGTGAACGATTGCAGGGGCTTGCCCCTGCAACGCCTCTCTCGTTAGACCGTTTCCAAACGCGCGTAGGCCGCCACCAGCCATTTGATGCCTTCACCCGGGAAGGCGATCTGCAGCCGGCTGTGCTCGCCGCTGCCCTCCAGATTGACGATGGTGCCTTCGCCAAACTTGGGATGGCGCACGCGCTGGCCCAGCTTATAGCCGGTATCGTTCTCGCTGATCGGCGTGCCCATGCGGCGGTGATTGACCGGGCGCGATACGCTGGCGCGCAGGCGCACTTCTTCCACGCACTCCTCCGGCAGTTCGCCGATAAAGCGCGACGGCCGATGGTAAACCTCTTTGCCGTACAGACGGCGCGTTTCGGCATAGGTCAGCGTCAGCTTCTGCATGGCGCGCGTTACGCCCACATAGGCCAGACGGCGCTCCTCCTCCAGACGGCCGCCTTCATCCAGCGACATCTGGCTCGGGAACATGCCCTCTTCCATGCCGACGATAAACACCAGCGGGAACTCCAGCCCCTTGGCCGAGTGCAGAGTCATCAGCTGCACCGCGTCCTGATAGGCGTCGGCCTGGCCTTCGCCCGCTTCCAGCGCCGCATGCGACAGGAACGCCTGCAGCGGCATCAGATCCTGATCTTCGTCCTGATAGCTGAACTGGCGCGTCGCCGTCACCAGTTCCTCGAGGTTTTCGATACGCGCCTGCCCCTTCTCGCCCTTCTCCTGTTCATACATGATGAACAGCCCGGAGTCGCGGATCACCCGGTCGGTCTGCACATGCAGCGGCATGTCGGCGGTTTCATGCGCCAGCGATTCCACCAGTTCGATGAAACGCTGCAGCGCCGACGCGGCGCGGCCGGCCAACACCTTGTCCTGCATCAGCTCGCGCGTCGCCTGCCACAGCGTCAGCTGGCGATCGCGCGCCGCCTGGCGCACCACGTCGAGGGTGCGATCGCCGATGCCGCGCGTCGGGGTATTGACCACGCGCTCGAAGGCTGCGTCGTCGTTGCGGTTGGAAATGAGGCGCAGGTAAGCCAGCGCATCCTTGATTTCCTGGCGTTCGAAGAAGCGCTGGCCGCCGTAGATGCGGTACGGCATCGCCGTCTGCAACAGCGCCTCTTCCAGCACCCGCGACTGGGCGTTGCTGCGGTACAGGATGGCGCAGTCGTTCAGCGCGCCGCCGTTGTCTTGCCAGGTCTTGATGCGGTTGACCACGAAGCGCGCTTCGTCGAGTTCGTTGAAGGCGCAGTAGAGGGAAATCGGCTCGCCTTCACCGCCTTCGGTCCACAGGTTTTTGCCCATGCGCCCGTCGTTGTTGGCGATCAGGGTGTTGGCCGCTTTCAGAATGTTGCTGGTGGAACGGTAGTTCTGCTCCAGACGGATGGTTTCCGCGCCGGGGAAATCCTTCAGGAAGCGCTGGATGTTTTCCACCTGCGCGCCGCGCCAACCGTAGATTGACTGGTCATCGTCGCCGACGATCATCACGCTGCTGTTGCCGCCCGCCAGCAGGCGGATCCAGGCGTACTGGATGCTGTTGGTATCCTGGAATTCATCCACCAGCACGTTGGTGAAACGCTCGCGGTAGTGGTTGAGGATATGCGGCTTGTTCAGCCACAGCTCGTGCGCGCGCAGCAGCAGCTCGGCGAAATCCACCAGCCCCGCGCGATCGCAGGCTTCCTGATAGGCCTGGTAGATGCGCAGCCAGGTGGCCTCCACCGGGTTGTTGTAGGTTTCGACGTGCTGCGGGCGCAGGCCCTCATCTTTCTTGCCGTTGATGTACCACATCGCCTGACGCGGCGGCCACTGCTTCTCGTCGACGTTCAGCGCCTTGATGATGCGCTTGAGCAACCGCAGCTGGTCATCGCTGTCGAGGATCTGGAAATCCTGCGGCAGGTTGGCTTCCAGGTGGTGGGCGCGCAACAGACGATGCGCCAGGCCGTGGAAGGTGCCGATCCACATGCCGCCCTGGCTGGTGCCGATCAGATGTTCGATTCGGTGACGCATTTCCGCCGCCGCCTTGTTGGTGAAGGTCACCGCCATAATCGAATACGGCGAGCAGTTCTCCACCGACAGCAGCCAGGCGATGCGATGCACCAGCACCCGCGTCTTGCCGCTGCCCGCTCCGGCCAGAACCAACAGGTTGCTGCGCGGCGCCGCCACGGCTTCACGTTGTTTTTCATTCAGGCTGTCGAGCAGATCGGAGACGTCCATAGGCACCACTAATGGTTAAGGGAAAACCCGCCGGTGACGAGTTTTTCACTGGAAATTTATACAGAGTTCTGGCAGGGATTATAACAATGCTGTCAGCGATGCCAACTGCGAAATCTCAATATGCGGCAGCAGGCGGCTGTCGGCGGCCTGCATCAGGCAGCGTTGCCGATCGTTGATCCAACAGGCCTGCAGCCCCGCGCGCAGCGCGCCGGCGACGTCGGTAGTCAGATCGTCGCCCACGTGCAGGATCTGCCCGGGCGCCACGCCCAGCCGTTCGACGGCCAGGTGATACATGTCTTGATACGGCTTGGCGCGCCCGTCCGGCCCGGATCGCAACACGAACTGGAAGTAACCGTCCAGGCCGCACTGCGCCGGATCGGCGTTACCGTTGGTGATCGCCACCAGCGGGTAGCGCGCGGCCAGCGCCTTCAGCGTGGCGTGGGTCGCTTCCGGCACCTCGATGCGGCTGCGCCACAGCGCGAAGTTTTGCATCGCCGCATCGGCTCCGATCGCGGCTTCGGCGTCGCGCAGCCCCTGCCGGCTCAGCGCCAGATGAATGGCGCGCCAGCGCCACTGGGTGACGTCGTGGTAGATCTCCGGATCCTGCTCACGCAGCTCCTGGCGCAGACGGTGGAAATCCGCCGACTGGAAGCTGTTCAGGCCGGGATGGTAGCTCTGCAGGAAGGCCACCGACTGCTGCTCGGTTTGCCGGATCACCGGACGGTTGTCATACAGCGTGTCGTCCAGATCGAAAGTCAGCGCCGCCAGCGGGCGCAGCGGGCGATAAAAATGCATCAGGATTTCCCCCGTTTGGCGCGCGGATGCGCGGCATCGTACACGTTCGCCAGATGTTGAAAGTCGAGGTGGGTATAAATTTGCGTGGTGGTCAGGTTGGCGTGGCCGAGCAGTTCCTGCACCGCGCGCAGGTCGCCGCTGGACTCCAGCATGTGGGTAGCAAAGGAGTGACGCAGTTTGTGCGGGTGAATGTGGCTGTTGACGCCCTGTTTCACGCCCCATTCGGCGAAGCGCTTTTGCACGTTGCGCGTCGAGATGCGTCGCCCCTGATTGGACAGAAACATCGCATCATCCTGCGGCCCAAACAGATCGCGCATCGCCAGCCAGTGTTCCAGCCAGGTGACGGCGGTGCGTCCGATCGGCAGTTTACGCTCTTTGCTGCCTTTCCCCATCACCCACACCTCGCCGGCCGCCATATCGACATGGCGGCAATCCAGCCCCACCAGCTCGGAAAGACGCAGGCCGGCGCCGTACATCACCTCCAGCATGGCGCGATCGCGCACCGCCAGCGGATCGTTGAGATCGATCTCCAGCAGTTGGTTCATTTCATCGACGTCGATATTTTTCGGCAGATGGCGACCGCTACGCGGCGTGCGGATGCCTTTGGCCGGGTTGGCGTGCAGCACGCCCTGGCTGACCAGCCAGTCGAGGAAACTGCGCAACGAAGAGAGCCGCAGCGCCAGGCTGGCGGACTGCAGGCCGGCGCGTTTGCTGCGCGCCGCCAGCATGCGCACCCGGGCGGCATCCAGCGCCGCCCAGTCGGTGACGCCGATCTCCTGCGCCAGGCACATCAGCGCCGTCAGCTGGCGTGAATAGCTGAGCTGCGTCAGCGGGCTGAGTTGCCGTTCTACCTTGAGATAACGCAGAAAAGCGTCCACCGGCTGCTGCAGGCTGGGCGCAATCGGCGTCATGCGCGTTCGATCCAGCGTTCCAGCAGTTCCGGCAGCATGCGCGCCAGTTGATTGAGCATTACCGTGCCCATGCCCTGCTGATAATGTTGCGTATCGCGGCTGCTGAAGATCACCATGCCCAGCTCGCCATCGTCGCCCAGCATTGACAGCGCTACCGAACCAATCTGGCCGATCTGTTTGGCCTGCGGCAACAGCAGCAGCAGTTCGGGGCCGTTCAGGCCGCCGAGGTAGTGTTGTTCGCTGCCCAGCCGCTGGATGCGGAACGGCTCGAACGCCGAACGCGTCAGCGCCAGATGGGTGAAATCGGAAGGCGCGCCGATATTCCAGCGCTCGGCGAACAGACGCACCGTGGCGCCGGCCAAACCGAAGCCGCGCGCCCAGCGCTGCAGCCGGTTGAGCATGTCCTGCAAGCTGTCGGCGGTGGCCAGATCGGCCTGCAGGTGCAGCAGCCTGGCGAACAGCCCTTCGTTGGCGCTGGCCTGCTCCATCAGCAGCGTGATCTCTTCTTCCAGCCGTTCGATATGATTGCGCTGGCGGGCCAGATGCCATTCCACCAGCGAAACGGTGCCGCGCACCGGATGAGGCACGCGCATCTGCTCAACCTGGCGCGCGTTGCGAATAAAGAAATCCGGGTTCTGCAGCAGATACTGCATCACGGTGTCGTCGTCCAGCGCCAGGCCGGCGACGCTCTGTTCTTCTACGCTTTTCATAGATGAATAAATCCGTCATAGACATGGGTTGCCGGACCGGTCATAAACAGCGGGTTGCCCGGCCCTTTCCAGCGAATATGCAGGCTGCCGCCCGGCAGCTCTACATGCACTTCTTCTGACAGCAATTCCTGTTGGATCCCCACCGCCACCGCCGCACAGGCGCCGCTGCCGCAGGCCTGCGTTTCACCGGCGCCGCGCTCATAAACGCGCAGCTTGATATGATCGCGGCTGACCACCTGCATAAAGCCGATGTTGGCCCGTTCCGGGAAGCGTTCATGCCCTTCCAGCACCGGCCCGAGCAGCTCCACCTTGGCGGTTTTTACGTCGTCCACCTGCAAAACACAATGCGGGTTGCCCATCGACACCACGCCGCACAGCACGGTATGTTCCGCCGCGCGCATGATGTAGGTCTTTTCAGCCTTGGCGGCGCGGAACGGCACCGCCTGCGGGTCGAAATTCGGCTCACCCATGTTGACGCACACCAGATCGTCGTCGGTGACACTGAGCACCATGCGCCCGGTTTGGGTGCTGACGCGGATGTCGCGTTTGTTGGTCAGCCCTTTCAGCCGCACGAAACGCGCGAAGCAACGCGCGCCGTTGCCGCACTGCGCCACTTCGCTGCCGTCGGCGTTAAAAATTCGGTAGTGAAAATCCAGTTCGGGATCGTAAGGCGGTTCTACCACCAGCATCTGGTCAAAGCCGACGCCCAGGTGCCGATCGGCCAGCCGGCGGATCAGCTCAGGTGAAAAATAGACATTCTGTGTAACGGCATCGACCACCATAAAGTCGTTGCCCAGACCGTGCATTTTGGAGAACTGCATATCATACTCCGCTATCTGGACGCGCTATCCGTCTTGATTTTACGGCGGCGCTCGCCACCGCAAACAGGGTGTTACTGGTCAACCATCGACGGTTTTTGCTGAGAGCCAGACTGCTCCTGCTGGTTCTTTTGCACCTGATCGCCCGTTTGCACCGGCGGCTTGGCCGGTTTCTGGCTGGCGGGGTCGGCAGGTGGGAAGTAAAGCGGGCCTTTCAGACCACAGCCGGCGAGGCCGGTAACCAGAACTGCCATCAGCGCATAGCGTAGTTGTTTTTTCATTTGCATTAATGCCTGTAATTCATGCGTCCAAGGTCTCTATAATCGCAGGTGGATCATGAAAAGCAATAGGAATTGAATATGAACGACAGCGAGTTTCACCAGTTGGCCGACCAGCTGATGCTGAATATTGAAGAGACACTGGACGATTTTGACGGCGATGCGGACATCGATTACGAAACCAATGGCGGCGTGATGACGCTGAGCTTCGAAAACGGCACCAAAATCGTCATCAACCGCCAGGAACCGCTGCACCAGGTGTGGCTCGCCACCAAGGCCGGCGGCTACCACTTCAACTACCGCGACGGCGTCTGGTTATGCGATCGCAGCGGGCAGCCGTTTTATCAGCTGCTCAGCGAAGCGGCCAGCGCGCAGGCCGGTGAGGAACTGCATTTTTCCTGAGGCAATGCGGGGCTCGGCCACCGAGCCCTTGCGGCGTCAATGCAGCTGGAACTGCTGCTTCAGCGGCTGAGCGGCGCCGTCGGCCACCGTCACGCACAGGCTGGACAGCACGTTGCTGCGGAACGGGATCACCTGCGTGCGCCCGTCGAGCTGCACGATTTGATAGAACTGCGGCAGGTTAAAGTTGATGAAGCTGGAGCCGTAGGTAAAACGATCGTGCGATGAAGAGTAGAAGCGGCTGACGTCGCGCACCAGTTCCTCTTTACTGCCCTCGCAGTGGTGATACACCTCCACCCGATTCGACTCGTCCAGAATATAGATGTTGAAACCCTTGTCATCCGAGGTGTCTTCGAAGAAGAACTGGATGATCCCTTCGCTGGCGAAGCCATCCACCACCGGCGGCAGATGCACCTGATCGGTTTCCACCTTGATAGACAGGCCGTGCAGCTTGTTGTTGGAGATGGCGCCGTAAAACTCCACCGCGTTCTCCAGCTTCTGCACCGACACGCTCAGGCGCTCGAAGAACAGCCCCCAGGTTTGCCCGGCGACGCGCACCGCCTTGAAGCGGCCGGGTTCCAGCCGGGTGCTGGACAGGCGCAGCTCGATGCACTCCGACACCAGCTGCTGAATGCGGGTGCGAATAAGGCCGCGCAGGTGCTGACTGTAGCAGAACACTTCCACCGACTCCGGCGGCGCGGCGTCCTGGTGCATTTTGCCGAGAATGGTTTTCAATGCTTCCAGCACCGACTGCTCGCCGCTGAAATGCAGGGTACGCACTTCGTTCCAGGAGTTGCGGTACAGCAGATCGATGCTGCCCACCAAACACTGCTGCTGCTGGCCGAAGCTGAACACGTCCAGCTTGCGGAAATCGAAGTGCACCACCTGATTGCGGAAGGCGGCGGTCGGATCGTTTTCCAGATTGACGATGATCGCCAGATGGCGAATCTCGCACGGGCTGTACAGCGCTTTCGGCGTCGGCGCCGGCAGGCGCAGCGGGAAGTGATGAGAAACGTCGGCCACCAGCTCCTGCAGCTTGGCGGTGTCGCACAGGTTGCCGCTCTTGATGTGCAGGCGGGTCTGCGGCGTCAGCAGGCCGTTGAAATAGGCCCATGCCACCAGCTTGTTCAGGTAGCGGTTATATTCCAGCGGCTGATGGCTGACGATCGAATCCATGGCCGGCGCCTGATTGTACAGGTACCAGCCGGTGCGGTTGGCGCGGCCAACCGGCACATGAATAAAGGTTAAATCGTTTTCCGACAGGTCCGGCGAAATCTGCGGGTTCACCAGCGTCACCTTGCCGGGCAGCGCTTCGAACGCCGCATACAGTTTGCGGGTCAGCACGCCGATATCCTGCGGGCTGGCGCTGACGCTGAGGTTATTGCGGCGGGCGAAACGGATCAGGTTGCGGTAGCTCTGCATCATCGCATCGAGCAACTCGTTATGCGCTTCGCGCACCCGCTCGATCTTCCAGTTGGCACGGTTGTCCAGCATCGCCAGACGCTCTTCGCTCCAGCCCCACTCGCTGACCAGTTGGCTGAGGATCTCGCGCCGCCAGCCGACGCAGGCCTTGGCCAGCGACAGCTTTTCACACACTTTCAGGTAGAAACAGCGGCGGGCCAGATCGAGGCGGGTGGTGTCGTTGATGTCGGTCAGATAGCGGGTCACGCGCTCGAGCATCATGCAGTAGGCGTCGAGCCCGAAGCTGACGATCTCGCCCTGATGCAGGCGATGTTTGATGTCCGTCGCCAGCAGCTGGGTATTGGGGTATTCCCAGGAATAGGCTTCCAGCAGCAGGGTCTTCAGCACCGCCTTGTAAGGCGAATCGATGCTCTTGTACAGCTGCCACAGGCTGGCGCCGAAGTACTCTTCCGCCGACAGCGAACTCAGGCCGCCGAGATCCAGCCACTCGTTCGGCGTCAGCGCGCCCTGCGCGTACAGCGACAGCACGTATTCATCGTAGTGCGCTTCTTCTTCGCCCGGCACCATGTTCCACAGGATGCGTTTGCCGGCCAGGCGCACCGCGGTGCGGTAGAACTCGTCCAGCAACAGGATGTGCTGCGTCGAGCCGCAGTCTTCGCCGCCCAGGCTGCCGCTTTCATTATGGCGGAAACGGTTTTCGTCGATCAGGAAGAAGCTGACTTCCACCCCCATCGAGGCGGCCCACTTCTCAAGCAGGCTGCATTTTTGCTGCAGGCGGGTGCGTTCTTCGTTGTCCAGCCAGGACTGATGGCAGACCCAGATATCGAGATCCGAGCTGCAACTTTGGCCGATAGACGAGGTGCTGCCCATCGAATAGACGCCGGTGATCGGCAGCTCGCCGCTGGCCGGTTTGTCAAACGGGCTGCCCCATTTGTCTTCTAAATCGTTCAGGTAATCTTGTTGAGTTTCATCAGGCGTGTAGAGGCAAATGCCGTGGGGAACGTTACCGTTCAGGTAACCCGGCATCAGCGGGTGGTGGTGGTGCAGTAAGGTGGGCAGCAGACTGTATACCCGTTGAAACGCGGGCTTCATAGCCGCCAGGGCGCGATCGACGCGTAGCTGATTGATCGCATCCAGTCTCTGCTTCAATGTCTCGATGTAGAGGTACAAGACGTCTCGCCTGATTATCCCGGTGTTTAGAAAAAAACCCGTATTCCATAAGCGCCGTTAGTGTAAGAAGAATATTTGGCGACTTATTGCTGGAAACGTGATCAATTTAACACCTTGCTGATTGACCGTAAAGGAGGTAACGCTTCACAATTATTGTAGCGCTTCCCTAAACGATTTACCCGCAGTGTTAACTGCCCCAAAGCACATCACACGTCCCTTTGATTCCGTTGTCCTTTTTCCGCCTCCGGCTTCTTGCACTGACAGTATTGGCTCTCAGTGGTAGGATGGATGGCGAAATATAAAAACGGTAACAAGCATGTTAGACAAAATTATTCGAATTGCCACCCGACAAAGCCCGCTTGCTCTTTGGCAAGCACATTATGTGCAGCAACGTCTGATGGCCTGCCATCCCGGCCTGCAGGTCGAGTTGGTGCCGATGGTCACCCGCGGCGACGTTATTCTGGATACGCCGTTGGCGAAAGTCGGCGGTAAAGGCCTGTTTGTTAAAGAACTCGAGCTGGCGCTGCTGGAAGGCCGCGCCGACATCGCCGTGCATTCGATGAAAGACGTGCCGGTCGATTTCCCTGCCGGGCTCGGTTTGACCACCATTTGCGAACGCGAAGATCCGCGCGACGCTTTTGTTTCCAATCGTTTCGCCTCGCTCGATCAGCTGCCGCTGGGCAGCGTGGTCGGCACCTCCAGCCTGCGCCGTCAGTGCCAGCTGCGTGAACGCCGCCCGGATCTGATCGTGCGCGACCTGCGCGGCAACGTCGGCACTCGCCTGGCCAAGCTGGACAACGGCGACTACGACGCGATTATCCTGGCGGTGGCCGGCCTGAAGCGTTTAGGTCTGGAGCAACGCATCCGCAGCCCGCTGAGCGCCGAAGAGTGTCTGCCGGCGGTCGGCCAGGGTGCGGTCGGCATTGAATGCCGTCTCGACGACAGCGTCACCCGCGCGCTGCTGGCGCCGCTGAACCATGCGGCCACCGAAACCCGCGTGCGCGCCGAGCGAGCGATGAATACCCGCCTGGAAGGCGGCTGCCAGGTGCCGATCGGCAGTTATGCCGAACTGGATGGCGACAGCCTGTGGCTGCGCGCCCTGGTCGGCGCGCCGGACGGCAGCCAGATGGTGCGCGGCGAACGCCGCGGCCCGGCCGCCGAAGCCGAACGGATGGGCGTTGAGCTGGCGGAAGAGCTGCTGGCGCGCGGCGCGCGCGAGATCCTGCGCGAAGTTTATCAGGGAAATCCGCCGGCATGACCATTCTGGTAACCCGCCCATCGCCTTCGGGGGAGCTGTTAGTGAGCCGGCTGCGCGCACTCGGCCGGGTTGCCTATCATGCGCCGCTGATCGACTTCGCCCCCGGCGGCGATCTGCCGAAGCTGCCGCAGGCGTTGCAGCAGCTTAGCGCCGGCGATCTGGTGTTCGTGCTGTCGCAGCATTCGGTGAACTATGCCGATTCGGTCATTGGCCGCGCCGGGCTGAGCTGGCCCGCGCACCTGGCTTATTACGCCATCGGCCGCACCACCGGGCTGGCGCTGCACCGCATCAGCAGTTTGCCGGTGGAGTACCCGCGCGAACGCGAGATCAGCGAAACGCTGCTGCTGCTGCCGGCGCTGCAAAAGCTGGCGGGCAAACGCGCGCTGATTTTACGCGGCAACGGCGGCCGCGAACTGTTGGGGTCGACGCTGAGCGAGCGCGGCGCCGACGTCAGCTATTATGAATGCTATCAACGCAGCCCGGTGCACTATGACGGCAGCGAGCAAAGCGCCCACTGGCAACGCGCCGGTGTGGATACGCTGGTGGTGACCAGCGGTGAAATGTTACAACAGCTCTATACTTTAGTTCCTGATTACTATCGTTCTTCATGGCTGCTGCGTTGCCGCCTGGTAGTAGTGAGCGAACGCCTGGCTACCCTCGCCCGGGACTTGGGCTGGCGTACGATTCGGGTAGCTGACAACGCCGATAATGACGCGCTGATCCGCGCGCTACAATAATCTGACTATGGGATGTGCCACTATGACGGAACAAAATACCCCATCCGCCCCGGTTGAAGAGCCAACCACCGCGGTTGAGAGCTCCCAGCAGCCAGCCGCTGCCAGCCGCAAAGGCAAGAACACCGGCCCGGTGCTCGGCGCGATCGCTATCGTGCTGGTCATCGCCCTCGGCGCGGGCGGCTATTACCACACGCACAAGCAGGCGCAACAGCTGATCGCCGCCAATCAGGCGCTGCAACAGCAGCTTGAAGGCGTAAAGCAGAGCCAACAGCAGGAAAGAAACGCGCTGGAAGGCCTGCTGCAGCAGCAGGGTAAAACCCTGGACGCCGCCGATCGCGAGCAGGCGAATCTGGCGCGCCAACTGAGCGAGCTGCAGGAAAAAGTGGCGACCATCTCCGGCAGCGACGCCAAAACCTGGCTGCTGGCGCAGGCCGATTTCCTGGTGAAAATGGCCGGCCGCAAGCTGTGGAGCGATCAGGACGTGACCAGCGCCGCCGCGCTGCTGAAAAGCGCCGACGCCAGCCTGGCGGACATGAACGATCCGAGCCTGCTCGACGTGCGCCGCGCCATTACCGAAGACATCAGCACGCTTTCCACGCTGACCCAGGTCGATTACGACGGCATCATCCTCAAGGTCAATCAGCTGTCCAATCAGGTGGATAACCTGCGCCTGGCGGACAACGACACCGACGAAGCGCCGATGGATCAAAACAGCAGCGAGCTCTCCGGCTCGATCGGCGAATGGCGGCAGAACCTGGCCAAGAGCTGGCGCAATTTCATGGCCGACTTCATCACCATCCGCCGCCGCGACACCAGCGCCGAACCGCTGCTGGCGCCGAACCAGGACATCTACCTGCGCGAGAACATCCGTTCGCGCCTGCTGGTGGCCGCACAGGCCATCCCGCGCCATCAGAACGAGACCTACAAGCAGTCGCTGGAAACCGTCTCCACCTGGGTGCGCGCCTATTTCGACACCACCGACCCGGCGACCAAGGCCTTCCTGGAAGAACTGGACAACCTGAGCCAACAGTCGATCTCGATGGATGTGCCGGATCAGCTGAAGAGCCAGCCGCTGCTGGAAAAAGTGATGCAGACCCGGGTGCGCAACCTGATGACCCAGTCCCCTGCCGCTCACCAGGAGGGTTAAGCCATGTTACGCGTGCTATTTCTGTTTCTGGTGGTGATCGCCAGCGTGGTGCTCGGGCCGATGTTGGCCGGGCATCAGGGCTATGTGCTGATCCAGACCGATAACTACAATATTGAAACCAGCGTCACCGGCCTGGTGATCATGCTGGTGCTGCTGTTCGTGGTGCTGCTGGCGATCGAATGGATCCTGCGCCGTATCTTCCGTACCGGCGCCCGCACGCGCGGCTGGTTTATCGGCCGCAAGCGCACCCGCGCGCGCCAGCAAACCAAAGCCGCGCTGATCAAACTGGCGGAAGGCGACTACAAACAGGTTGAAAAGCTGATGACGCGCAACGCCGATCACGCTGAGCAACCGGTGGTGAACTACCTGCTGGCCGCCGAGGCCGCACAGCAACGCGGCGATGACTTCCGTACCAACCAATATCTGGAGCGCGCCGCTGAAGCCGCCGATACCGATCAGCTGCCGGTGGATATCACCCGGGTTCGCATCCAGCTGGCGCAGGGCGAGAACCATGCCGCGCGCCACGGCGTCGATCGCCTGCTGAACCAGGCGCCGCGCCATCCGGAAGTGTTGCGCCTGGCGGAACAAGCCTATCTGCGCACCGGCGCCTATGCGTCGCTGCTGGAAGTGCTGCCGTCGATGCGTAAAATCGAGCTGCACAGCGAAGAGCAGCTGCAGGCGTTGCAGCAACAGGCTTACATCGGGCTGATGAATCAGGCGATGGCGGACGAAGGCAGCGAAGGCCTGAAGCGCTGGTGGAAAGATCAGAGCCGCAAGACGCGTCACGAAGTGCCGCTGCAAATCGCGATGGTGGAGCACCTGATCGAATGCAACGACCACGAACTGGCGCAGGAGATTGTGCTCGACAGCCTGAAGCGCCAATATGACGAGCGCCTGGTGCTGTTGCTGCCGCGGCTGAAGTCCGGCAACCCCGAGCAGTTGGAAAAAGCGCTGCGTCAGCAGATGAAGCAACACGGCGCGACGCCGCTGCTGAACAGCACGCTGGGGCAACTGCTGATGAAGCACGGCGAATGGCAGCAGGCGGCCGACGCCTTCCGCGAAGCGTTGAAACAGCGCCCGGATGCTTACGACTACGCCTGGTTGGCCGATACGCTGGAAAAACTGCATCGTTCGGATGAAGCGGCGCAGATGCGACGTGAGGGACTGATGTTGACGCTGAAACAGAACGGCGGCGAATAACGCCCTGCCCAAGTGAGAAAAGCGCGGCTCCGATGCCGCGCTTTTTTTTGCCCAGGGTTTTCTGTGGCGCAAAAAAAAAAACACTTGCCGTATGGCAAGTGTATAAAGAAGCAATCAGGTCTAGGACAACAGGGGCGGTGCCTCACTCAACGTTTTGCCCTGAGCGTGATGACGGGTTAGTCATCGTTCTCGTGGGCGATAGGCACCCTAAATCGGCTCTGCGTCATTCCCAGGGTTTATGAAGCCTAAGGCGAACATAAGAGGTGGAATGAGCATCTACGCTATAGGTATTGCATTTGACGTGCCAACTTTCAGATCCAGGAAAGTCGCCATAAAAAATAGCATTCAATTTATTGAAAATATTGAATTTTTACTTACCCTCTAACTTTCTCTCAGCATGCCGTCCCCTGTCGTTCTTTACCCACGGCCGATCTGATGCTGTCGCCGCAAAACGACGACTTAAACCAAAGCCACTTTTAATGTTTAAAATCAATGGATTATTTGTCTCAAACTGGCGACAACTTCAAACCACATTGTCGCTGAAAACCTACACACGTGCCGGTTGAGACAAAATGCCAATGTTCAGATACGCAAAAACCCGTGTAATGCTGCACGGGTTGGTCGCTATGCGTTTCGTCGCAGCGGGAAGGACTTAACCTCATAAACGGCGGACGTAAAAAAACCGACTTACGTCGGTTTCTTTGAAAATGGTCAGCGAGAGAAAGATTACGCGCCCTGCGGGCCGTTGCTAAAGCAACGTCCTCTCGAACCTCCTGCGGAGGTGCTCATCCTCATAAACTGCAGACGAAAAAAAACCTGCTTTAAAAAGCAGGTTTTTCGAATGGTGGTCGGCGAGAGAGGATTCGAACCTCCGACCCACTGGTCCCAAACCAGTTGCGCTACCAAGCTGCGCTACTCGCCGATTTATGTTGCTCATACTACCCGATTTATCAGACCGTTGTCCATATAAATCTTATATTTATCAGATATTTTGCGTGGTGCGAAGAGAGGGACTTGAACCCTCACGTCCGTAAGAACACTAACACCTGAAGCTAGCGCGTCTACCAATTCCGCCACCTTCGCACTGTCACAAAATACTGCTAAATCTTCACTTCATCAGGAAGTGGGGTGGCTAATGGGACTCGAACCCACGACAACTGGAATCACAATCCAGGGCTCTACCAACTGAGCTATAGCCACCATTACTACTTCTTCTTACTCACGCGGTAATATTACCACCGCAGCTCCTGCGCACAAACTTAATGGCGCGCCCGACAGGATTCGAACCTGAGACCTCTGCCTCCGGAGGGCAGCGCTCTATCCAGCTGAGCTACGGGCGCGTAGCGCCGTTGCGGGAGGGGATACTACGGATTTACGCCAATCCTGTCTAGTGCTTTTTCGCAGAAATGTTGCGTTTGATTACGCTTTGCTCACTCCTGCGCAGGAAAGCGCACTCCGTAGCCCCTTTTCACCGTTTATTGCCGTGTTTCTACCCGATTTTCAGCCGGATGATGTTTCTTATGCATGCCGAAAGCGAAGTAGCACAGGCTGACGCCCGCTAAGAAAATCGCCCCGACCAGCAGGGAAATTCGCGTATCCGGGTTGATTCCCATGCCGACCAGCACGCAAACCAGAAAAGCGATGGTCAGATAGTTCACATACGGGAACATGATCGACTTAAAGCTGTGGTTTTTGATCGCTTCCTTATGGGCGCGGCGGAAATAGAGCTGGCTGATCAGCACCACGAACCACGGCACCATGCCCGGCAACACGCTGGCGCTGTAGACATAGACGAACACCTGCTCCGGATTCGGGATGATGTAGTTCAGCGCGGAGCCCACCAACAGGCAGCCAATGGTGACGGCGATGCAGTTGACCGGCACGCCGCTGGCGGAAAGCTTGGTCAGCGCCGCCGGCAGTTGGCGATTCTTGGCCAGGGCGTACAGCATGCGGCCGCCGCTGTACATGCCGCTGTTGCAGCCGGAAAGCGCGGCGGTCAGTACCACGAAGTTGATGATGCCGGCGGCGGCGACGATGCCGATCTTGGCGAAGGTCAGCACGAACGGGCTGCCGGTGGTGCCGATGCCGTTCCACGGGAAGATGGTCACGATGACGAAGATCGCGCCGACATAGAAGATCAGGATGCGCCACAGGATATTGTTGATCGCGCGTTTCAGCGTCACCTGCGGGTTCTTGGCTTCCCCGGCGGTGATGCCCACCAGCTCAACCCCCTGATAGGACGCCACCACGATGCACAGCGCAAACAGGAAGCCTTTCCAGCCGCCGGCAAAGAAACCGCCGTGCGCCGTCAAATTGGCGAAACCGATAGGTTCACCGCCGTTGCCGAAGCCGAAGAAGATCACCCCCAGCCCCACCAGAATCATCACGATGATGGTGGTGACCTTGATCATGGCGAACCAGAACTCCAGCTCTCCGTACAGTCGCACCGCCGCCAGGTTGGCCAGCGCCACCATCGCCACGGCGATCAGCGCGGGGACCCACTGCGGTATTTCCGGGAACCAGAACTGCACATACACCCCGATAGCGGTGATCTCCGAAATGCCGACGGCGATCCACATAAACCAGTAACCCCAGGCGGTCAGGTAGCCGAAATAGGGATTCATGTATTTATGCGCGTAAACGGCGAACGACCCGGCGACCGGCTCGAGGAACAGCATCTCCCCCATCGAACGCATAATGAAGAACACGAACAGCCCGGCGATGATGTAAGCCAGCAGTACCGACGGCCCGGCCCATTTCAGCGTACTGGCCGATCCCATAAACAGGCCGACACCAATGGTGCCCCCGAGAGCGATAAGCTCGATGTGCCGGGCCTCAAGGCCTCGGTGTAGCCCTTGCGGTTTCTCTTTGTGTGCCATAAATCCTCAATAATTTTTCTCGGGTTGTGTTTGCCTGCCGGCCGCTGCCGGTCGTTATTGTCATTATTAAAAGAATAAATCATCCCCTGCCGTTCGGGTTGGCATCAACGGGTAGTCGGAGCGAAGTTACCGTGAGAAGAACATCGTTCAGCGCTGTCGCATCAGGCTTCAGCGGCCAGGGATAATTTCCGGGCGGTATCGTTTCGCATTTTGCCGCTATAAGCAAACCGCAATTTAAAACTTTATGGAATAAATGCGGCGGCGTTTAGGGCCGAGGGTTATAGATATGCGGGAGAAACGCGCAAAAGCAGATTATTGGTACAGCAGTCCGGAGCGGAACAGCACTTTCCACCCCGGATGAGAGGTTACATCTTGCCGCTGTAGTAGTAGCCGACAAACTTCAACAGCTTCAACTGACGGCCGATGCGGCTGGGTTGGCTGAGCAGGCGGTAGAGCCATTCCAGACCAAGGTTCTGCCACACCTTGGGCGCACGCTTCACATGCCCGGTAAAAACGTCGTAGGTGCCGCCCACGCCCATATACAGCGCCTGCGGATGCACCTTGCGGCAGTCGCGCATCAGGATCTCCTGCTTCGGCGATCCCATCGCCACCGTCACGATAGCGGCGCCGCTGGCACGAATACGCTCGAACAGCGCCTCTCGCTGATCCGGTTTGAAATAGCCGTCCTGGCTGCCCACCAGGTTGACATTCCACTGGCTGCGCAGCTTCTGCTCGGTTTCCGCCAAGACTTCCGGCTTGCCGCCGACCAAGAAGACCGGCGTGCCTTCGCGGCCGGCGCGCTGCATCAACGCTTCCCACAGATCGGCGCCCGCGACGCGCGACACATCCGCCGCCGGGTATTTGCGGCGAATCGAGCGCACCATGCTGATGCCGTCGGCGTACTTGTACTCCGCTTCATCCAGCAACGCATGCAGCGCCGGGTCCTCTTCCGCCTTCAGGATCTTTTCCGCATTCATCGCCACCAGCGTGCCCTGTTTGACCCGGCCGCCGTCGAACAGAAAATCCATACAGTGCGCCATATCGCGAAAGCCCCACAGGCTGAAACCGCGCAGCTCATACTGCGGCACCGAAATCTTTGTTTCCATCGTCGTCATTACCCTTACAAAAGACCGTCCGCCCGTGGGGAAGAGGCCAGCGCGCGGGCGCGCGTCACTCTGGCCTTGATCAGCCCGGCGGTATCGAACAGCCAATACAGCAACTTCGCCAGCACCAGACAGGCGCCGAAAATAATGCAGAAGAACACCACGCGCGAAACGAATGAGTCCACCCCTTCGCGCGCCAATACAATCATGTTGAACACCGCGCCGAAGCAGAATCCTTGCAGGATAGCCGCCTTATAGCGGTTCGGCTCTGTTTTGCCCAGCTCATACAGCCAGTCGAACCACTTGATGATCATGCCCACCAGAATCGCGCCGAGCGGGATGAACAGCGCGCCGCCCATCACCACCAGCGAACCGATCAGCGTCGGGGATATCGCCAGCCCGGAGTGGTTGTTCAGCACTTCCCAGGTGAAATAGTTGGCCGAGTTCAGCACCACGTCCGGCCGGCCCGGCCATAGCCAGGTTGGGATAAAGACGTAGAAATCACGCAAGATCGGCGCCAGGCCCTGGAAATCGATCTTGTCGTAATTTTGCAGCAGCAGCGCCAGGTTTTCCCACGGCGAGAAGGTGTCTCGGGTCAGATAGAGGAAGGTATAAAACGCTTCCGCGCCGCTGACGTCCAGGCTATAGCGCTTCAACGCCAGCCAGAACATGCCGACCACGCCGAATATGCCCGCCGCCGCCAGCATCCACAGCGTGATCCAGCCGCGCACGATGCCGATAAACAGGAACAGCGCGAAAGCGATAATGATGTTGGCACGGGTGCCGCCGACGATCACGTAGGTCAGAATACCGAACGCCACCGTCGCCACCAGGAACAAAAACCAGGCGCGCAGATCCTGCCGCAGGAAATAGACCACCAGCATCGCCGGAATGAAGAAGTAGAAGAACCGCTTGAGCGCCACGCCGGACACGTCGCTGGAGAAGATCTGACTGTAGGAATTGAGCTTGAACAGCAGGAAGCCGTTCTGCATGAAGAAGATCCCAACGGTACCGATCGCCACCAGCGCCAGCAGCACCCAGGTCATATGAGTCTCTACCCGGTTCATGGTAAACAGCGCCGCGCGCGGCTGAGTGCGGCGCTTGCGCAGCCGGGTCTTGTAAGTGACGTAATAGATGGCGTAAAACGCCGTCGCCGACAGCAGGGCGTACAGCAGAAACTCCACCGGCACCACCTCGACGTCAAACTGAAACACCAGCAGGCAGGTTAACGGGAAGCCGAAATAGAACGTCAGCAAATACAGCAGCGAGAAGAAGACGTTGAAGTTAAAGCGCACGCGCCGAAACTCCTGGTAGGTCAGCGTCAGGATAAACGTCAGGCTGACCAGATAGACAACAAACAGGCCGCCGAATTGCGCCAACGTCATGAGTGCTCTCCCGCCGCCAGCGCCAGGGCCTGCTGCCAGCCGTCAACATAGTTCGGATTGAAGAAGGCGATCGCCTGTTTATCCACCGCCGCCAGCTGACGCTGCGCTTCGCGCACCACCGCCTCGTCCAGCGAATCGCCGTAGAACAGCACCGGCAGGTGCTGTTCCGCCAAATCCTGCCAGAACGGGTTTTGCCGGCTGAGCACAAAAGGCACGCCGAACTGAATCAGCAGGCACAGGGTGCCAATCCCCTGCTGGCGATTGAAAATGAAATAGCCCAGATCGCAGGCGCGCAGAATATTGAGGTAGTCCTCGAATGCCACCTGCTGCGTGAGCAGCTGCAGGTTTTTCTCGCCGAACAGCGGCAACCCGGCGGCGCGCACCTGCTCGATGTAAGCATCGTTGTTGGCCGGATAACCCATCGGCAGGATCACGCGCACGTCGGCGCCGAACTGCTGATGAATCGCCTGCAGCGCTTCGATATGCCGATTGCTGCGATCGCCGGAGTTGCCCACCAGAATCGTCATCGGCCCGGCCAGGTTTTTCTCGACGTGAACGTCGGTCAGCGCCGGATCCATGCGGGTAGGGAAATACAGCAGCGAGGCCGGCACCCGCGCATGGCGCTGCTGGTAGTGAATCACGTCGCCGCGAGTGGCAAACACATTCCCTACCCGCCCCTGCGCAATGCGGCGCAGCAGATAGAACAACCGGAATTTCCAGCTGGTGGCGTCCTCATACAGATCGGCGCCCCAAATATGCCAACTGACCTGACGCGCCTTGATCTTGCCGCTCAGCAGCGCCAGCCACAGCCCCGGGTTGAACTGGCCGTGCAGGAAGAAACGCGTATCGCGATCGGCTTGGGCGCGCGCGATGACCGCCGCCGCCAGGCTTTTCTTGTCCGCGTAGGGCTCAATGTTCAGGGCGGGGAAATCTCCCAGTGCCGCCACATCCTTGGCCGCCACCATAAAATGCCGCGTCTGCTCAGCCGGCAGACGCGGCGCCAACACGTCGTTGAAGAAGCGCAGCACCGTCTGGTTATGATGCGGGATATCGGATCCCAGAACGTGAATCAGTATGGTCATACCCGTCTACGATAAATAAGAAACACGCAGCTACAGAGCGCGAAATACACGATGTAGGTTGCCATATAGGCCTGAGCCGCCCCCAGCGCGCCGCGCAGCGGGATCAGCCAGTGCGAGAACAGCGTCAGCAGCAGAAACTGGCTGACTTCCGTCAGGATATAAAAGCGCAGCGACGCTTTGGCGATCACCAAATAGCCGAACACATAGGCCCCGACTTTCAGCACGTCGCCCACCAGTTGCCAGGCAAACAGATCGCGCATGGCGACGAACTTGTCCGAGAACAACAGCCAGATGGCGAAATCACGCAGCAACCACACCGTAAAGCTCGCCGCCGCTACCGCCGGCAGCACGAATTTCAGCGAGCGCACGATCTCCCGCGAGATGGCGCCCTTGTCCGTCAACCGCGACAGCGTCGGCAGCAGATAGACGGTAAACGAGGCGGTGATAAACTGCAGATAGGCATCGGAAATGCTGCTGACGCCTTGCCAGATCCCCACCTCATCCCAACCGTAATGCGCGGCCAACAGGTTACGCATCATCACGTAGGCCACCGGCAGCGTCACCGAGGTGATCAACGCCATGAGGGTGAATTTGCCGAGGTTGCCGGCCACCCCTTTGTCCCAGCGCGGCGCCAGGTAGCGCAGCGGCAACGTTTTGCGCCGCCACAGCATCAGCCCGGCCGGCAGCACCACCAACGCCGGCACCAACGCCAGCCCTGCCAGCGCGCCTTCATAGCCCCCCAGCTTGAAGCACAGATAATAAGCCATCACGCCGATCAGGCTGCCGCCGATCACCGCCAGCGCGTTGCCCATCGCGTCGCGATAACCTTTCAGCACCGCCATGAACAGGTTGGCGTAGGCGATGCCCATCTGAATGAAGGCGACGGCGCGCACCACGCCGACGTAATCGGCATGCCCGAACAGCCCGATGCTGATCGGCTCGGCGGCGAACAAAAACACCAGCGCCAGCAAGGTCGAAAAGCCCAGCACGATGCTCGACGCGGTGCCGACCGCCAGACGCAGACGCTGCGAGTCCTGGTGGTACTCCGCCACGTATTTGGTGATGCCGTTAAAAATGCCCGCGCCGGACAGCACGCCCAGCACGGTGATCAACTGGCGAAAGTTACCCGCCTGCCCCACGCCGCTGGGGCCAAACGCCACCGCCAGCAGTTTCACCACCAACAGCCCCACGCCAATCTTGATCAGCGTGGAGCCGGCGGTCCATATCGACGCTTTTGCCAACGACATATCAGGCGAAGAAGCTCAGGATGGTATTGATTACCGTACGTTGATTAGCATCGGACATATTGTAGAACAGCGGCAAACGCACCAGGCGCGCGCTTTCCTGGCTGGTATAGCGATCTTCACCGGCAAAGCGGCCAAACTGTTCGCCGGCCGGGCACGCATGCAGCGGGATATAGTGAAACACCGTCATGATCTCAGCTTCCTTCAGGTAGTCGATAAAGGCGGTGCGATCGTCGATATCACGCAGCTTGATATAGAACATGTGCGCATTGTGCTCGCAGTCCGCCGGCACAGTCGGCAACTCGATACGGCCGGCCTGCGCCAACGGCAGGAAGCTGTCGTAGTAATTCTGCCACAGAGCCAAACGGCGCTGGTTGATGCGTTCCGCCACTTCCAGCTGGCCCCACAGGTAGGCGGCCTGCAGGTCAGACATCAGATAGCTGGAACCGATGTCGCGCCAGGTATATTTGTCGACCTGGCCACGGAAGAACTGACTGCGGTTGGTGCCCTTCTCGCGGATGACTTCAGCCCGATCGATCAGGGCAGGATCGTTCACCAGCGTCGCGCCGCCTTCGCCGCCGGCGGTGTAGTTTTTGGTTTCATGGAAGCTGAAGCAGCCGATATGGCCGATGGTGCCCAATGCCTTGCCTTTGTAGGTCGACATCACGCCCTGCGCGGCGTCTTCCACCACGAAGAGGTTATATTTCTTCGCCAGCGCCATGATGGTATCCATCTCACAGGCAACGCCGGCATAGTGCACCGGTACAATCGCGCGGGTTTTATCGGTGATCGCCGCTTCGATTTTGGTTTCGTCGATGTTCATGGTGTCCGGACGCAGGTCGACGAACACCACTTTGGCACCGCGCAGCACAAAGGCGTTGGCGGTGGAAACGAAGGTAAAGCTCGGCATGATCACTTCGTCACCCGGCTGGATATCCAGCAGGATGGCGGCCATTTCCAACGACGCGGTGCAGGAAGGCGTCAACAGCACTTTCGCGCTGCCGAAACGCTGTTCCATCCACTGCTGGCAGCGACGGGTAAAACCGCCGTCGCCGCACAACTTGCCGCTGCTCATCGCAGCCTGCATATATTCCAGTTCAGTGCCAACAACCGGTGGAGCGTTAAATGGAATCATGTCTA